>NZ_JBFUCI010000245.1:0-9625 GCF_056405335.1 Variovorax sp. P1_H12_2 | reverse complement strand
ACCGGGTACTCGCCGGAAAAGTCCAGGGGCGCACCATCGTCGATGTGAACGGGTAACCATCAGTTCGGCGGCCATGCGCTCCTCATGATTTTTCGCTCCGCATAAGACACATGGAATAGACAATGACCAACGCCGACAAACAACGGGGGGCGGGCAGCTTTTACGCCAACGCCCCCACCCGATCGATCAACGTCGAGGGGACGGTGTTCGCATACCGTGACCTGGGGCCGCGCGATGGCGTGCCACTGATCCTGCTCAACCACTGGGGCGCGGTACTGGACAACTTCGACCCGCGGATCGTTGATGGCCTTGCCCGCAGGCATCGCGTCATCGCCACCGACTACCGGGGCATCGGCGCATCAGGCGGAACCGCGCCCGTGACCATCGATGCCATGGCGCGTGATGCCATCGCGCTGGTCCACGCGCTCGGCTTCAAGAAAATTGATCTGCTCGGCTTCTCCCTCGGAGGCTTCGTGGCGCAGGACATCACGTTGAAAGCCCCTGACCTGGTGCGCCGACTCATCCTGACCGGCACGGGGCCCGCAGGCGGCAAGGGCATTGACGAGGTCGGGGCGATCTCCTGGCCGCTGATGATCAAGGGCTTGCTGACGCTGCGGGATCCGAAGACTTACCTGTTCTTCACGTCCTCACCCAATGGTCGCCAAGCCGCGAAGGCCTTCCTGGAGCGACTGAAAGAGCGCAAGGCGGATCGGGACAAGGGGCCGACGCCCAGCGCCTTCTTGCGACAGTTGAAAGCAATCAAGGCCTGGGGCCGGCAGGCACCCCAGGATCTGGGCAGCATCCGCATTCCGGTGCTGATCGCCAATGGCGACAACGACATCATGGTGCCCACCGTGAACAGCAACGACATGGCGCGCCGCATTGCGGGATCGAAACTGATCATCTACGAAGACGCCGGGCATRGCGGGATCTTCCAGTACCACAGCGCGTTCGTTCCAGAGGCGCTGTCCCTTCTCAATGCTGAAACGATCCAATACAAYGCATCAGTTCAAGGCACGCTTGTGCGATGACGCAAGCACGGCCACTTTCATCAACAGAATGGAGACGAAGAAATGAATCAGCCAACTGCAGTCGTGTTCGGCGTGGGATCGGTGCGCGGCGTCGGCGGTGCCGTCTGCAAGCGCTTCGCGCGCGAGGGGTACCACGTCATCGTGGCAGGGCGTACCTCGGCCAAGATCGAGGCGGTGGTTGCCGAGATCACCGCGTCGGGCGTTGGCAGTGCCGAAGCGCTTCGGACGGACGTGACCGACGAAGCACAGGTGATCGCCGCGTTCGACCGCGCGATGAACCCGGGGCCGGGTCGCGCGCCAGCGGATGTCGTCGTCTCCAACGCGGGCAACAACGCCGTCATCGATTTCACGCAGTTGACCGCTGCGCAGTTCGAGGATTTCTGGCGCGTCGGCTGCTACTCCGGCTTCCTGGTCGGTCGCGAGGCCGCACGCCGGCTCGTTCCATTGGGGCGCGGCACGGTGATCTTTACGGGCGCCTCCGGCAGCCTGCGCGGCAAGCCCGGCTACGCCCACTTCGCAGCCGCCAAGGCGGGGCTGCGCATGATCGCGCAAAGCATGGCTCGCGAGTACGGTCCGAAGGGGATCCACGTCGCGCATGTCGTCATCGACGGTGGCATCCTCGGCGACCGGCTTCAGAGCGCCTTTCCAGCAAGGGTGGAGCGTGCCGGTGCGGAAGGACTCCTCGGCTATGACGCCATCGCCGAGAACTACTGGATGCTGCACCGGCAGCCGACATCGGCGTGGACGCAGGAGCTTGACCTGCGGCCGTTCAAGGAGAACTGGTAACACTGTCGACTCGAGCGCCAAGGCTCAAGAGTTCACCCTGCGGGCAGCCCCCGAAACCCATCATTCAACAACTCTGGAGAACAGCGCTCTCATGAAAACATTCATCATCGACCGCTATGGAAAGAAAGAAGCTGGCCGCATCGGCGAAATGCCCGAACCGGAGGTGCGGGACGATGACGTTCTGATCCAGATCCACGCGGCGAGCGTCAATGCTCTGGACACGAAGATCAAGAGCGGCGAATTCAAACTGATTCTTCCCTACCKCCTCCCCCTTATTCTGGGCAACGACGTAGCCGGTACAGTCGTGCGGGTCGGCGCTCGCGTTCGCAGCTTCAAGCCCGGCGACGAGGTCTATGCGCGCCCCGACGATGATCGCATCGGCACCTTCGCCGAGTTCATTGCCGTCAAGGAATCGTCGCTGGCGCTGAAACCCAGGAATCTCAGCATGCTTGAGGCCGCCTCCCTTCCCCTGGTGGCGCTGACCGCCTGGCAGACGCTGGTGGAAACCGCCAAGCTGAAAAAGGGGCAGAAGGTGCTGATCCCTGCCGGCTCCGGCGGCGTCGGCACCATCGCCATCCAGCTGGCCAAGCATCTCGGGGCGTTCGTGGCCACGACCACCAGTACGGCCAACATCGACTGGGTGAAGGCATTGGGCGCGGACGTCGTCATCGACTACAAGCAGCAGGACTTCGCCACCGTGCTTCGTGACTACGACGTGGTGCTGAACAGCCTCGGCAATGACGAGCTGAAGAAGTCCCTGCAGATTCTCAAGCCGGGCGGGCATCTCCGCAGCTGCGCGAGGACTGGCTTGGCCGCTCCAACAGGTGCTGCGCCTGCTGAGTTTCGGCATCAGGAACAAAGCGAAGAAGAAAGGGGGCCAATACACCTTCGTCTTCATGCGGGCCGATGGGGCGCAGCTGCGCGAGATCACGTCCCTCGTCGAATCAGGCGCCATCCGCCCGGTCGTCGATAAAGTGTTCCCGTTTCAGGACACCCACCAAGCATTGGCCTACGTCGACAGCGGACGCGCCAAGGGCAAGGTCGTGGTGCAAGTGATCTAGCTGCCTCGCATGCCTCCGCCAGCGTCTTCGATCAAGCCCTTTTTCAGGCTGGTCACGCCATCGTATGGCCGACGCGCGCACCTCGCAGGTTTTGGAGTTCCTTGGCCGATCTACACGACAAGGAGAACGATTTGAGTACACAAACAACCGGCAGCATTGGCAAGCGCGCGCTGGTGACCGGCGCATCCAGCGGCATTGGCGCGGCCATCGCGCGTGAGCTCGCGGCGCTCGGCGTTGATCTCGTGCTGACGGCTCGGCGCCGCGACGCACTCGATGCGGTCGCCGCAAGCTGCAAAGGCGTGAAGGTCGAGATCGTCATCGCAGATTTGGGTAAGCCCGATGCCGCGCGCACGCTGTGGGATGCCGCAACCGCCGGCGGCCCGATCGACATCCTGATCAACAACGCCGGGTTCGGCTACTTCCGCCGGTTCGACGAGGTCGACTGGACGCGCGACGCAGAGCTGGTCCAACTCAACATGACCTCGCTCGTCGCGCTCGCGCGGTGCTTCGTCGACGCGCGCAAGGCAGGCACCAGACCCGCGCACATGGTGAACATCGCGTCTACCGGCGCGTACCAGTCTGTACCGAACATGGCGCTGTACGCCGCGTCGAAGGCTTTCGTCCGCAACTTCAGCGAGGGCCTGCACGACGAGCACCGCGGCACGCCGCTGTCGGTGACCTGCATCTGCCCTGGCGGCACTGAAACCGCGTTCCACGCCGCGTCCGGAGGTGGCGACTACTCGTGGATCGCGAACGCGTCGACGAAAAGCGCGGAGTTCGTGGCGCACGCCGCGATCCGCGCGATGCTGCGCGGCAAGCGCACGGTGGTGCCCGGCCTGTTCAACAAGCTGTCGTGCTTCGGCGTGCGTTTCTTGACGCGGCGGTTCGCGTCGCGGGTTGCGTCTCAAGTGCTCGGCAAGCCGCGGTTGGCGCTGCCGGCGCGAAGAGTGACTTGAGAGAAGCAGGCAACTAACAAAGTGAGCGGATCGCCTGAGGCAAGGCAGCCACGGCGTTCGTCGGGCCCATCAGAAGAAGCCAGAAATGCGACATTTCAACTTCGCTGGCGCTGCGACATTTGAAAGCAGCGTTGACAACGCATCGCCTTCGGATCGCATTGGCGAACGGACTGCGCCACTTCATTCGAATTTCACCGGATTGATGTTGAATTCGGCAGCCATGGAGATGCCCGGCGAGAAGGCTGCCTCGGTCGCGTTTTGCGGGCGATGTGCCCGAGCACCATCCGCTTTCGATCAACCGCTTCGCCGCGCTCCATGCGCGGGTCAACCGGCGCCTCCTCAGGAGCAATCGGCCGCTTCGCAACGAACAGGTCGTGCGCATCGCCCGCGAGGGCTGGCCCGATGCTTCCCCACTTTCTTCGATGGGCGCAGACCTGGATTCTGCTTTCGGCCGGAGATTGATCTTTCGGTAGTCACAACCCGCGCAGGTATTCGGTGGCCACCGTCACGCAGTGCTCGAAGCTCGGGGTGTATTCCAGCGTGGCGATGGCATCGAATCCGGCGCGCAGGCTGGGATGTGGATCCTGAATCTGCGCCAGGAAGGCTTGCCGGTGGCGCAGCAGGAACGATCTGGCATGCGCCAGTTCCTGCGGCTCGCGTTCGGCCACTAAGGCCAGGTCGAACAGGTCCCGCGCCGTAGCGCGGTCGCCACGGTGGTACATCTTCTTCGCAATGATCTCGGCAGCCGTCTCCACCTTGACGAGGCGGCCACCAATGTCCCATTCCTCCCAAGCATCGTCCAACAGATTGGGGGCGGCCACGAAATCGATCTCACCTTCCTCGAATTGGAGCTTGACGAAAGAGCCCGCCATTTCAACGTAATCGGCCGTCAAGTCCGCCGCCGCGTCGCTCAGCCTAGGCGTGACAAAGCCGAGGTACTGGGGATCCGGGACGAAGATGTCGATGTCCTTGCTCAGACGGTGTCGGTAGCGAAACATCAGCACGGTGCCGCCACCGAACGTCCAGAACGGGTCGCTGAGCCCGCCGTGCCTGCTGATCTCGTCGATCAGCACCAGCGCCCGGGGAAACAGTGCCTCCCAGGCCCCACCGGGCAACTGCACCTTCATGCCCACAGTCCCTGGCGGTGCACGGACAGCGCCTTGGCGAGCTTCGCCACGTTGCGCCATACCTGCCGTGGCGACACATGCGCCCTTGAAGCCGCTTCCTCCACCGCCATCACGACGATCGGCACCGGGGCCTCGTCGAGCAGATGGGTCAAGTGCGCGGCGAATGGCGTGGGAACGGCACCGCTGGCCAAGGCCTGGCCCAGGGTTTCAGGAGCCAGCTCGCGCGCGTAGCTGACGCTCGCTGTCTTGGCCGCCATCCACAGACCGCGCTTCTTGTCGCGGGCCTGCGTGGATGGCTCAGGCGTGTCCAGGCCCAGGACCGCCAACACCTGCGCGACCCGGTTGACGCCGAGATCGTTCAAGGTTCCGTTCTCCAGTCCCACCAGCGTCTGGCGCGACAGGCCGCTCAGGTGCGCGAGCTGCACCTGCGACAAGCCCAGATCCATGCGCCGGATCCGGACTGCATGGCCGATATCCATCAGGTTCATGGTAGGTCAACAGTTCAAAATATGTCTGATATTTTGGACATTCTAGATGTTTCACACGTCAGCGCCAAGCCGCTCGCCGACTGCGCAACTGCCACTGCAAACCGACGGGGCGCGCCGGCGCTGCCGGAGGCAAGTGCGGCCCGGTCGCTCCGACGGACCTCTTCCTGTCCATGCTGAAACCGCCCTGGCTCTGCCAACGCACGCCTGTCCAGGTGTTCCCAAGCAACCTCGGGCGTCGCAGTCGGAGACCCGCCTCCCCGTCTTCGCAGCCGCCGGCTGCTCTTTCGACTCGCGCATGCAGCTGGGCCCAGACTTCCTGGCTGGACCACACGAAACGCCGGAACCGGCAATAGCGCAAACGTGGCCACGAACAGGCGCGGCTTGCGGAAGCGCTCGGTGCCCTTCACGCGCGTGGGCGCGCCCTCGCCGTAGTCGACCTGCATCGCCTCGCCGGGTTGGGACGACATCGGGGCTGAACACAGAGGGCGTCTCCCGTTCCGGGACCAGGCCGAGCAGCGCTTGCGCGAATTCGTCGACGGCAAAGCCAAGAAACTGCAGGACAACCAGGCTGGACACCATGAGTACCACCGATCTGTTCACCGTCAGCGATGCCGAGCGCGAACGCGCGGCCGCCCACGCCAAGTCCGCCGCCGCCGAAGCGGCAAGAATCCCCGACATTCCTTCGGACACGCCGCTGCGCCCGATCCGCAAGGTGGCCGTGATCGGCGCTGGCACCATGGGCGGCGGCATCGCAATGTCGCTTGCCAACATCGGCATTCCCGTCACGCTGATCGACGCCACCCCCCAGGGGTTGGAGCGCGGCCTCCAGCGCGTGAAGGACAACTACGACGGCAGCGTCTCGCGCGGCAAGCTCGGCCCGACCGAAAGGGAACAGCGCCTGGCGCTGATCACGGGCTCGCTTCAGATCGCCGACGTGCGGGAGGCCGACATGGTGATCGAGGCCGTGTTCGAAGACATGGGCCTCAAGCAGGGCATCTTCCGTGAACTCGACGCCCTGGCCAAGCCAGGCGCCATCCTCGCCACCAACACATCGGGCCCCGATGTGGACGAGATCGCGGCCGCGACCACACGTCCCCAGGATGTTGTGGGCGCCCATTTCTTCAGCCCCGCGCATGTAATGAAACTGCTGGAGGTGGTGCGCGCAGCGAAAACCGAACCCGATGTGGTCGCCACGTTGATGGACCTCGGCCGGCGCATGGGCAAGGTCGCAGTGCTGGCACGCATCTACCCGGGCTTCATCGGCAATGCGCTGTTTCGCAACTACACGCGCGAGGCGCACTTCCTGGTGGAAGACGGCGCACTGCCGCACGAGGTGGACGCCGCGCTGAAGAAATTCGGCTACGCCATGGGCATCTTCGCCGTGCATGACATGGCCGGCAACGATGTCGGCTACCAGACGCGCAAGGCCCAGATCGCCACCCGCGCGGGCGATCGGCGCTGGAACGACCTGATCCTCAAACTGTGCGACCTGGGCCGCTTCGGCCAGAAGAGCGGCAAGGGCTGGTACCGGTACGCGTCGGGCGACCGCAGCCCGCAGCGCGATCCCGAGGTGGAACAGTTCATCGTCGAGGAATCCGCACGCATGGGCATCGAGCGCCGGCCAATGACCGAAGACGAGATCATCAAGCGCTGCCTCTACGGCATGATCAACGAAGGTGCGAAGCTGCTCGAACAGGGCATCGCGCTGCGTCCGGGCGACATCGACATCACCTACCTCACGGGCTACGGCTTTCTGGGCCACCATGGCGGCCCGATGTACCTGGCCGACCGCATCGGGCTGGACCACGTGCTGGCCGACATCCGGCGCTTCCATGCGCAGGACGGGTTCTGGTGGACGCCCGCGCCGTTGCTGGAGAAGCTGRCGCGCGAAGGCAGATCCTTTGCCGACCTGCAGGTGGCTGGCTGAATAGACCGGGAACCTCAACCATGGATCTCGGAATTCAGGGAAGACGAGCGATCGTCTGCGCGTCCTCGCAGGGACTCGGCCATGCCTGCGCCCTGGCGCTCGCGCAGGAAGGCTGCGAAATCTTCATCAACGGGCGCGACGCCGACAAGCTCGAGCGCGCGGCCGAAGCATTGCGGCACGCCACGGGAGCCTCAGTCACGCCCGTGCGGGCGGACCTCGACACCGAGGCCGGCCGTGCGGCCCTGCTCGCCGCCTGCCCTGCACCGGACATCCTGGTCAACAACAACGCAGGGCCATCGCCCGGGCAGTTGGCCGATTGGGACCATCCCGCCTGGATCGGTGCGCTGGAAAGCAACCTGCTCGCCGCCGCACTGCTCATGCGCGACACGATCCCCGGCATGCGCGCGCGCAAGTTCGGGCGCATCGTCAACATCACCTCGGCCATGGTGAAGTCACCGCATCCGGCCATGGGGCTGTCCACGGCCGCGCGCGCCGGCCTGACGGCGCTGTCCAAGGCGCTGTCGCGGGAGGCCATCATCGACAACGTCACCATCAACAACCTGCTGCCCGAGCGCTTCGACACACCGCGCCAGGAATTCATGGCGCATCGGCTGATGCATGAACAAGGCATCACCCGCGACGAGGCACGGCGGCTCATCGCCGACACCTTGCCGGCCAAGCGTCTTGGCGATCCCGCCGAATTCGGAGCCGCCTGTGCCTTCCTCTGCGGTCGTCTGGCTGGCCTCATGACCGGACAGAACCTGCAACTGGACGGCGGGGCCTACGGCGGACTGGTCTAGCGACGGAATCCGTGACTCCGTCACTTTTGACGGCAGCGACCCTATCAGGACCTGTTCACGCTCTTTCCGGGCTCGCGAAGCCGGTATCGAAGGTCGGCCGCACCTCCAGCGGCCGCGGGATCAGCCCCACCTGGTGGTAGAAGTCCGCGGTGCGCTGCTGGTCGGCGATCACCTTGGCGTCGATCGGCACCCACTGCTGCTGGCGCCGCTCGAACTGCAGCTTCGCGGCCTCGGGCGGAATGCCGATGATCTTCGCCAGCGTGGCCGAGAACGCGTCGACATTGCGGTACGACCAGTCCTGGGCCTTGACCACGCGCCGCAGGAAGTCCTGCAGCACCGGTCGCTTGGCCGCGATCGCGGCATCGGTCGCGGCCAGGTAGCTCAGGCCGGGCAACAGCCCGCGCCCGCTCACCAGCACCCGCGCATGCCCGCTCGTTTCCGCCAGGGCGGTGTAGGGCTCCCAGGTGGCCCAGGCGTCGACGGCGCCCTGGGTCAGGGCCAGCTTGGCATCGGCCGGGGCGAGGAAGCGCAGGGTCACGTCCTGCGGCTTCAATCCGGCGGCGGTGATGGCCTTCAGCGTGACGTAGTGGCCGATCGAGCCGCGGTTGGTCGCCACGCTCTTGCCCTTGAGATCGGCGGCGGACTTCAGCGGCGAATCGGGGCGCACGAGCACGGCGGTGCCGTAGGCGTCGGACCGGTTCGCACCGATCGCCTTGATGCGCGTGCCGGCTGCCAGCGCGAAGACCAGCGGCGCGTCACCGATCGGGCCCGAGTCCACGGCCCCCGCATGGAGCGCCTCGGCCAGCGGCGCGGCGGCCGGGAACTCCGACCACTGGATGTCATAGCCCAGGCTCTCCAGTCCGCCCGCGGCCTCGAGCAGCGCGCGCAGCCCGCCTTTCTGGTCGCCGGCCTTGAGCACGGGGCGCGACTGGGCGCGCAGCACGGCGGCCGGCAAGGCCAGCGCCGCAGCGGCCGCCAGCGAATGGGTGATGAACTGACGGCGCGGTGCGCAACTCATGAAGAACTCCTCGAGGTTGAAAGCGAATGAAGGAACTCAATGGACGAAGCCGCCCTTGAGGAAGCGCACCGGCTCGGCGTCCATGCGCGCGATGAGCGCGCCGAGGCTGTCGTCCGGCGGCACGGCCGGCACGCCGCCGTCGCCGGCATCGGTGCGGCACAGCAGATCGTCTTGCGACCAGGCCGCCTGACCCGGTGAACCGAGCGCGCGCAGCCAGCCGTCGCGATCGACCAGCCACTGCGTGCCGGCCAGCCGGTCGGTGCCGGCGATCAACGAGAACGCGTTCCAGGCGGCCGTGGACTCGGCGATGCATTCGGCGCCGGCGCCCGACGCCGTCTCGTCCTCGCGGCGCAGCAGCACCGTGACCACACGCGGGTCCTCGCGCAGCGCGGCCTGAGGCGTGCCGGCCGCCACGATGCGCAAGCGCTGGC
>NZ_JBFUCI010000244.1:0-9638 GCF_056405335.1 Variovorax sp. P1_H12_2 | reverse complement strand
GTGGTCTCCTATTCGCCGAACCGCAACGAGGCGCTGCAATACATCAAGTGGTTCGCCAACCCCGAGGTGCAGAAGAAGTGGCAGGCCATCGGCGGCTCGTCGGCCGCCAAGGCGGTGCTGAACGACCCGGCCTACCCGAAGAGCTCGCCCTTCGCGCAGCCCTTCCTCGACTCGATGGACATGGTGGTCGACTTCTGGGCCGAGCCTTCGTATGCTCAACTGCTGTTGTCGATGCAAAAGCGCGTGCATGATTACGTGGTCGCAGACARGGGCACCGCGAAGGAGGCACTCGATGCGCTGGTGGTCGACTGGAAGAAGGTCTTCAAGGACGACGGCAAGTCGAAGTAGGCGCCCTCCTTCGGCACCCACCCCACGTTCGCCGATGCAAAACCCGGCCGTCATCGTCGTCCGCGCCGCACAGGCCACGCCACCCGGCGTGGCGGTGCGGATGCGCGGCCTCTCCGACCGCGCGATCGCCTGGCTGTTCGTCGGCCCGACGATGCTGCTGCTGCTGGCGATCAACATCT
Organism: Variovorax sp. P1_H12_2; assembly: GCF_056405335.1. Classification (NCBI taxonomy): domain Bacteria; kingdom Pseudomonadati; phylum Pseudomonadota; class Betaproteobacteria; order Burkholderiales; family Comamonadaceae; genus Variovorax; species Variovorax sp. P1_H12_2. The sequence continues at coordinate 9,111 of NZ_JBFUCI010000244.1, read as the reverse complement.
TCCCGCTGATCTGGACGATCAAGCTGTCGTTCACCAACTACCGCGCCAACCGGCCGAACGCGGCGGTGGTCGACGTCGGCATCGACAACTACGTGTCGGTGCTGACCGACCCCGACATCTGGCTGGCGATGCAGGCCACCGCCCACTTCCTGTTCTGGACCATCTTCCTGCAGGTGCTGATCGGCTTCTCGCTGGCCTACCTGATCGACCGCAAGTTCCGCGGCCACGGCTTCTGGACCACGATGATCCTGATCCCGATGATGCTGTCGCCCGCGGTGGTCGGCAACTTCTGGGCCTTCCTCTACCAGCCGCAGACCGGCCTGTTCAACTACGCCGTGTCGTACCTCTCGGGCGTTCCGGCGTCGTCGTTCGAGATGATCGGCTCGGTCAAGCTCGCGCCCTGGGCGATCATCATCGTCGACACCTGGATGTGGACGCCCTACGTGATGCTGATCTGCCTCGCGGGGCTGCGGTCGATCCCCGACTACATCTACGAGGCGGCCGAAGTCGACCGGGCCTCGAAGTGGCGCCAGTTCTGGTCGATCACGCTGCCGATGGTGCTGCCCTTCATCAAGCTGGCGGTGCTGTTCCGGGGCATCGAGAACTTCAAGATGTTCGACATGGTCAACCTGCTGACTTCGGGCGGTCCCGGCTCGGCCACCGAGCTGGCGTCGATCACCCTCAAGCGCGAGGCCTTCGAGAAATGGCGCACCGGCTATTCGTCGGCGTTCGCGATCATCCTTTTCGTGGCGGTGTTCGGCCTGGCGAACATCTACGTCAAGGCGCTCAACCACGTGAAGAACCGCTGAAGGCATCACCATGAGCACCGGCATCAGCACCGCGCACTCCGTCGTCGAACCGAGTTCACGCACCCGGGCCTTCGCGGGCGGCATCGTGGTCCTGTACGCCCTGGTCACGATGATTCCGCTGGCCTGGATCATCCTGACCGGCTTCAAGACGCCGCCCGATTCGATCAGCTATCCGCCGAAGGTGCTGTTCACGCCCTCGCCGCAGGGCTACTGCAACCTCTTCACCACGCGCTCGCGCCAGACGCCCGAATACATCGCCGCGCTGCCGCCGCCGAGCGACATCTGCGACAAGGTGGCGCGCGGCGACAACATGGTGGTGGCCGGCCGGTCGAACTACATCCCGCGCTTCGTCAACTCGCTGATCATCGCCTTCGGCTCCACCGTGCTGTCGGTCGGCATCGGCGTGATGGCGGCCTACGCCTTCTCGCGCTTCGACGTGCCGCTGAAGGACGACCTGCTGTTCTTCATCCTGTCGACGCGGATGATGCCGCCGATCGCGGTGGCGATCCCGATCTACCTGATGTATCGCGAGCTCGGGCTGTCGGACACGCGCCTGGGCATGATCCTTCTCTACAGCGCGGTCAACGTGTCGCTCGCGGTGTGGCTGCTCAAGGGCTTCATCGACGAGATCCCGCGCGAGTACGAAGAGGCGGCGATGGTCGACGGCTACACGCGGCTGCAGGCCTTTCGCAAAGTGGTGCTGCCGCAGGCCACCACCGGCATCGTCGCCACCTCGATCTTCTGCCTGATCTTCGCCTGGAACGAATACGCCTTCGCGGTGCTGCTGACCTCGGGCACGGCGCAGACCGCACCGCCCTTCATTCCGATCATCATCGGCGAAGGCGGGCAGGACTGGCCCGCGGTCGCGGCCGGCACCACGCTGTTCCTGATTCCGATCCTGGTGTTCACGATCCTGCTGCGCCGGCACCTGCTGCGCGGCATCACCTTCGGCGCCGTGCGCAAGTAGGAGTGCCAGCCATGCCGACCGCCCCGCCCCCGACCGCACCGCGCCGCTGGCCGCGCTGGCTGCGCCGCGGACCGATGGAGATCGTCGCCTGCATCGTGATCACCGCGGGCCTGGTGATGATGCTGCAGCCGCTCGCGATGAGCCTGTTCACCTGGTCGTTCCTGACCACCCTGGTCGGCACCGCGCTGTTCATGGTGGTCTCCAAGTTCCCCGTCTGAGCCATGGCCGAGATCCGCGTCCACCAGCTGCACAAGGCCTTCGCCGACTTCACCGCGGTGAAGAGCTCGAGCTTCACCGTGCGCGACGGCGAGTTCTTCTGCCTGCTCGGTCCTTCGGGCTGCGGCAAGACCACCACGCTGCGGATGATCGCCGGACTCGAGCTGCCGACCTCGGGCCAGATCTTCCTCGGCGACGAGGACGTCAGCTTCAAGCGCGCGTCGGCACGCGACATCGCCTTCGTGTTCCAGATGTTCGCGCTCTATCCGCACATGAACGTGCGGCGCAACATCGGCTTCCCGCTGGTCTCGCAGGGCATGGCGCGCGCCGAGATCGGCCGCCAGGTCGAGCAGGCGGCGCGCACGTTGCGCATCACGCACCTGCTCGACAAGCCGGTCTCTCAGCTGTCGAGCGGCGACCGGCAGCGCGTCGCGCTCGGCCGCGCCATCGTGCGCCAGCCGCTGGCCTTCCTGATGGACGAGCCGCTCGGCGCACTCGACGCCGAGTTCCGCGAAGTGATGTGCCAGGAGCTGCGCGCGCTGCACGACCGGCTGCGCGCCACCACCGTCTACGTGACGCACGACCAGATGGAGGCGATGGCGATGGCCGACGTGATCGCGATCATGAACGACGGCGTGATCGAGCAGCTCGGCGCGCCGCTCGAGGTCTACGAGCGACCGGCCAGCGTCTTCGTGGCCGACTTCATCGGCGCGCCGTCGATGAACTTCCTGCCCTTCGAGGCGGGCCTCGCGAACGGCGAGAAGGCGATCCGGATCGGTGCCGCGCCGGTCGACGTGCCGGCCTTGCGCGAAGACCTCGCGCCACGGGCCCTGCTGTGCGGCGTGCGGCCCGAGCACGTGCGCTTCGACGCGGCATCCGCGTTGCGCGCCGAAGTGCTCGCCACGGAATACCTGGGCACCAGCACGGTCGTGACGCTGGCCACCGCACAGGGCGCGACGGTGCGCGCCAAGGTCGACGTCGCGCTGCCGGTGGCGCGCGGCGACCACGTCGGGCTGGCCTTCGATGCCTCGGCGATCTCGCTGTTCGATGCGGCATCGGGCCGTGCGCTGCGCACCGCCCGCGACGAGGCCCCGCAGCGAGCCCGGCAGGGAGCGCGCCATGGCTGAGCTTCGACTCGCGAATGTAGGCAAGCGCTTCGGCGCGGTGCAGGCGGTCGACGGCCTGAGCCTGGACATGCCGAGCGGCGAATTCTTCGTGCTGCTGGGCCCGAGCGGCGCCGGCAAGACCACCACGCTGCGCCTGGTGGCCGGCCTCGAACGGCCGGACGCCGGCCGCGTATCGATCGGCGGGCGCGACGTGACGGCCCTCGCGCCGGCGCTGCGCGACGTGGCCTTCGTGTTCCAGCAGTATTCGCTCTATCCGCACCTGAGCGTGTACGACAACCTGGCCTTCCCGCTTCGCTCGCCGCTGCGGCCGGTGCCGGAGACCGAGGTGCGGCGAAAGGTCGAGGACGTGGCGCGCATGCTGCGCATCCACGACAAGCTCAAGAACCCGGCGACCCGGCTCTCGGGCGGCCAGATGCAGCGCGTGGCGATCGGCCGCGCGCTGGTGCGCAGCCCCTCGCTCTACCTGATGGACGAACCGCTGTCCTCGCTCGATGCCAAGCTGCGCAACGACCTGCGGCTCGAACTCAAGCGCATCCAGCAGGACCTCGGCGCCACCCTGCTGTACGTGACGCACGACCAGATCGAGGCCATGACGATGGCCACCCGCATCGGCGTGCTCGACGCCGGCGCGCTGGTGCAGGTCGGCACGCCGCAGCAGATCTACGAGAACCCGAGCAGCGCCCACGTGGCCTCGCGGCTCGGCTCGCCGCGCATCAACCTCTTTGCGCGCGCGCTGGTTCCGGCGCTCGCCGCGCCGCCGGAAGCGATGACGGTCGGCGTGCGGGCCGAGCACCTGCGGCTGCATCGCCAGCCGGCCGATACGGCACACCGCACCGCCAGGGTCCGGCGCATCGAGCGTCTGAGCGACCTGCACCTGGTGCACGTCGGGCTCGACGACAGCGAGCAGGAGCTGATCGTCTCGGCTCCGGCGAACGAGAGCTTCGAGCCGAACGACGCGGTGCAGGTCGAACTGACGCGCCCGCTCTGGTTCGATGCCGAAGGCCGGCGCATCGGCGCCTGAACACACCACACATCACGGGAGCACACATGGCCGACATCGAACTGATCCGGAACGCAACGCAGACGCTGATCGACCACGTCGATGAGCTGACCGCGCTCGACCAGGCGATCGGCGACGGCGACCACGGCCTCAACATGCGGCGCGGCGCGCTGGCCATCCAGGCCAAGTTCGACGAACTGGGCGGCCAGTCGCTCAACGAGGCGCTGCGCACGATGGGCATGACCTGCATGTCGACCATCGGCGGTTCCTCGGGTCCGGTGTTCGGCACGCTGATGGTCACGCTCGGCAAGGAACTGCCCGATCCGCCCACGGCGAGCAGCCTGGCCAGCGCGCTGGACGCGGGCATCAAGGCACTGACCCGGCTGGGCAAGGCCGAGGTCGGCCAGAAGACCTTGCTCGACGTGCTCGACCCGGTGCGCAGGGTGCTCGCCGAAGGCGGCGGCGACCTGGCCGGCCGGGTCCGCGCATGCGCCTTCACGAGCGCCGACGCCACCGCCGCGATGGATGCCATCAAGGGCCGCGCGTCCTTCCTCGGCGAACGCGCGCTGGGCCACGTCGACCCGGGCTCGCGCTCGGTGGCACTGATCATCGGCGCGATCTGCGACAGCCTGCAATCGCCCGCCCGACCGACTTCCCTTTCCGCCTGAAAGCGCACCATGAAGAAGCTCATCAACGAGGTCGATTCCCTGCTGTCCGAATCCCTGGACGGCTTCGCGGCCGCGCACGCCGATATCGTGACCCTCGGCGAGGGCGGCCAGTTCGTGCGCCGGCGCACGCCCAAGCCCGGCAAGGTCGCGCTGATCTCGGGCGGCGGCTCGGGGCACGAGCCGCTGCACACCGGCTTCGTCGGCCACGGCATGCTCGATGCAGCCTGTCCGGGCCAGGTGTTCACTTCGCCCACGCCCGACCAGATGCTGGCCGCGGCGCAGGCCGTGGACACCGGCGCCGGCGTGCTGTTCATCGTCAAGAACTATTCCGGCGACATGATGAATTTCCAGATGGCCGCCGAGATGGTCGACTGCGACAACGAGACGGTCATCGTCAACGACGACGTCGCCGTCGAGAACTCGACCTACACGACCGGCCGCCGCGGCGTCGCCGGCACCCTGATCGTCGAGAAGATCGTCGGCGCCGCGGCCGAACGCGGCGACGGTCTGGCGGCGCTCAAGGCGCTCGGGGATTCGGTCAACAAGGCGACGGCCTCGATGGGTGTCGCGCTCAGCTCGTGCACCGTGCCGGCGGCCGGCAAGCCAACCTTCCAGATCGGTCCGGAAGAGATGGAGATGGGCGTCGGCATCCACGGCGAGCCCGGCCGGCGCCGGGTCAAGCTGGCGTCGGCCGACGACATCGCGGCCGAGCTGAGCGGCGCGATCCTCAAGGATCTGTCGCTCAAGCCCGGCCAGGAGGTGCTGCTGCTCGTCAACGGCTTCGGCGGCACGCCGCTGATGGAGCTTTACCTGATGGTGCATGCGGTGCGCAGGGTGCTCGACGGCCACCGGCTGAAGGTCGCGCGCCATCTGACGGGCTCCTACGTCACTTCGCTCGAAATGGCGGGCTGCTCGGTCACGGTGAGCGCGATGGATGCCGCGACCCTGGCGCTGTGGGACGCGCCGGTGCATACGGCGGCGCTGCGCTGGGGGATGTAATCGGGGCTTCCGGCGGCTAAAGTCCTAGGAAATCATCCTGGACTTTCCCCTTCATGAAAATCGCCACCTGGAACGTCAACTCCCTCACCGCCCGCCTCCAGCACGTGCTGGACTGGCTGATCGCCAACCCGGTCGACGTCCTGTGCCTACAGGAACTCAAGCTGACCGACGACAAGTTCCCTCTGGAGGTTCTCAAGTCGGCCGGCTACGATGCAGCGGTGTTCGGACAGAAAACCTACAACGGGGTCGCGATCCTGAGCCTGGCGCCGGTACGCGACGTGCTGAAGAACATCGGCGGCTTCGCCGACGAGCATTCGCGCGTGATCAGCGGCACGGTCGACACCCCGTCCGGCGAACTGCGCATCGTCAACGGCTACTTCGTCAACGGACAGGCGCCCGACAGCGACAAGTTCGCCTACAAGATGAAGTGGCTCGAAGGCCTGCACGACTGGCTCGAACAGGAACTGGCCGCCCATCCGAACCTCGTGCTGCTCGGCGATTTCAACGTCGCGCCCGAAGACCGCGACAGCTACGACCCGGTCGGGCTCGCCGAGACCATCCACCATACGACCCAGGAACGGGAGCACTTCAAGGCGCTGCTCGCGCTCGGCCTGACCGACAGCTTCCGCCTGTTCGAGCAGCCGGCTAAAAGCTACTCGTGGTGGGACTACCGGATGCTCGGCTACCAGAAGAACCGAGGCCTGCGCATCGACCACATCCTGGTGAGCGAGCCGCTGGTGCCGCGCGTCAAGGGCTGCGTGATCGACCGCGTGCCGCGCAAGTGGGAGAAGCCCAGTGACCATGCGCCCGTGATCCTGGAGCTCGAACCATGAAAACCACCGCACTGCTGCTTGRCCTGGCCGCGGCGCTCGCGCTCGGCGGCTGCGGAGTACTGAAGCCGGACGCCAGGCGGGACGCCGCGTCCGGGGCTGGGCCTAGCAGCGGCGCAGGGCCGTCGGTCGGGGCGTCTGCCGAGCGCCAGATCACGGTCCAGACGCCGGCGGTCCGTGCCTACCGCAAGGTGGGTGCCGCCGCCATCTACAAGAAGTATCCGCAACGCATCTACAAGGGCAAGATTCCGCCGCTGGTGTACGCCGTGGTCGTCACCGAGACCGACGTCGATGCCGACGGCCGCGTCACCGCCGTGCACTTCAGCCGGACGCCCAGCCATGCGCCGGAGGTCAGCGGCATGATCGCCGAGCTGATCCAGGGCGCGTCGCCGCTGCCGAGCCCGGGCAAGCTCGGCGCCCACACCTATGTCGACACCTGGCTGTGGGACAAGAGCGGCCAGTTCCAGCTCGACACGCTGACCCTCGGTCAGCGAAATCGCTAGGATAAGAAATCGCCCCCGAAGCGCCTGCGGCGCTGCCCCCTCGAGGGGGCGATACCGGCGGCCCGGCAAAGCCGGTTCCGCGGTATCCCTGGTATCGGACTGCGCCGGTTTGATGCGCGTCACACGAAGCGAGGAGCGCGGAGACCACGCCCAGGCTGGCGCCGGGCCGCCCCAAGGCGGCCTGCGGCCCCCTCGGGGGGCAGCGACACACGAAGTGAGGAGCGTGGGGGCCAATCACTCCAGCCCGAGTTCCTGGATCTTGCGCGTGATGGTATTGCGGCCGATGCCGAGCTTCTGAGCCGCCTCGATGCGGCGGCCGCGCGTGCTGGCCAGCGCCGTCAGGATCAGGCGCGACTCGAAGCGACGCGACAGCGCGTCCCAGACGTCGGTGCGACCCGCGGCCAACATGCTTTGCGCCTCGAGTTCCAGGCCACCCTCCCACGCCAATGCAGAAGCTGCGGCGGCAGAAGGCGTCGCAACGGCCGGTGATCCGGCCATCGGCGCGGCGGCCTCGCCCTCGGTCGTCACCGCGACCGGCGCGGCGGCAGCCGCCTGCGGCTGCGCGAGCGCCGTCGCCATCACCTCGGGCGGCAGGTCCTTGGCCTCGATCAGCTGCGCCGGCGCCATCACGGTCAGCCAGTGACAGATGTTCTCGAGCTGGCGCACGTTGCCGGGAAAGCCGAAGGTCGCCAGCTGCGCCAGCGCCGCATCGGAAATACGCTTGGGCTCGACGCCCAGCTGCTTGGCGCTTTGCTGCAGGAAGTGCCGCGTGAGCGCCGGCACGTCCTCGCCGCGTTCGCGCAGGGCGGGCAATCGCAGACGGATCACGTTGAGCCGATGGAACAGGTCTTCGCGGAAGCCGCCGAGCTTCACGCGCTGCTCCAGATCCTGGTGGGTCGCCGCAATCACGCGCACGTTGGCCTTGACCGAGTTGTGGCCGCCGACGCGGTAGAAATGGCCGTCGCTGAGCACGCGCAGCAGACGCGTCTGAAGGTCGAAGGGCATGTCGCCGATTTCATCGAGAAACAGCGTTCCGCCCTCCGCCYGCTCGAAGCGACCGCGCCGCATCGTCTGCGCGCCGGTGAAGGCGCCGCGCTCATGGCCGAACAGCTCGCTCTCGAGCAGGTCCTTCGGAATCGCCGCGGTGTTGATCGCGACAAAGGGGCCGGTCGCGCGCGGCGAATGCTTGTGCAGGGCGCGCGCCACCAGTTCCTTGCCGGAGCCCGATTCGCCGGTGATCAGCACCGTGACATTGCTTTGCGACAACCGTCCGATGGCGCGGAACACATCCTGCATCGCCGGCGCCTGTCCCAGCATCTCGGGCGCCGCAGCCATGCGCTCCTCGGCCACTTCCTCGCGCTGGCTCTCGTCGACCGCGCGCCGGATCAGTTCGACCGCGCGCGGCAGGTCGAAGGGCTTCGGCAGGTATTCGAAGGCGCCGCCCTGGAAGGCCGAGACGGCGCTGTCGAGGTCGGAGAAGGCCGTCATGATGATGACCGGCAGGCCCGGATGCTTGGCCTTGATCTTGTCGAGCAGGTCGAGGCCCGAGCCGCCGGGCATGCGGATGTCGCTCACCAGGACCTGGGGGCCTTGCGTCTCGTCGTCGGCCGCCGCTTCGAGGGCGGCGAGCACTTCGCGCGTGTTGGTGAAGCTACGGGTCGGCAGGTCTTCGCGCAACAGCGCCTTTTCCAGCACGAAGCGGATTGATTGATCATCATCCACTATCCAGATCGGCTTCATGCAGCTCCTTGTTGCTTGGCTGCTAGGGCAGCGGTATCAGTATCTTGAAATCGGTCCGTCCCGGGACGCTGTCGCACTCGATCACGCCATGATGCTGCTGGACGAAAGTCTGCGCCAGCGTCAATCCCAAGCCAGTCCCGCCTTCCCTGCCCGACACCAGCGGATAGAAAATGCGGTCCTTGATCGCGTCCGGCACGCCCGGTCCGTTGTCGATGACATGCAATTCCAGTGCCAGTCGATACCACTGCTTGT
>NZ_JBFUCI010000243.1:0-9669 GCF_056405335.1 Variovorax sp. P1_H12_2 | reverse complement strand
GGCCGGCGCCGGGCCGCCCCAAGGCGGCCTGCGCCCCCCTCGGGGGGGCAGCGACCACACGAAGTGAGGGAGCGTGGGGGGCCACCTACCCCCGCTGGCCCATCTCCACGAGCCGATTGCCCGGCAACTCGAAGTAGTCGGAGGCCCGGCCCGCGTTGCGCTGCAGCCAGCTGAACAGGGCGCGGCGCAACGGGTTCATGCCCGGCAGGTCGACGATCGCGGCCCGCGAGACGAAGTACGAGGTCGTCATCGACTCGCAGGCCAGGCCCCGCTGGTAGGCCAGGATGCGGATGAATTCGGGCACGTCGGCCCGCTCCATGTAGCCGTGGCGCGCGGTGACGACCCACACGCCGCTGCCGAGCGACTCGGCCTCGATCCGCTGGCGCGCATCGATGCGCGGGGTGTTGCAGGCCAGCACCCGGAGCACGATCACCTGTTCGTGCAGCACCTGGTTGTGCTTGAGGTTGTGCAGCAGCGCATGCGGCACCGACTCGGCATCTGCGTTGAGGAACACGGCGGTGCCCCGGACCCGGTGCGGCATGTGGGTCTCGAGCGACTGGACGAAAGGTACCAGCGGCAGGCGCTCGGCCTCCGCCGCCGCCAGTCCGAGCCGCCGGCCCTTGCCCCAGGTCGTGAACAGCAGCATCACCGCCACCGCCACCGCCAGCGTGAGCCAGCCGCCCTGCATGACCTTCAGGCTGTTCGCCACCACGAACGTGAGATCGACCACCGCGAAGACCAGCACCCCGGCCACCACGGCCGCCCGGTTCCAGCGCCAGAGCCGCCAGGCGACCACACCGGTCAGCAGCGTGGTCGTCACCATCGTGATCGAGACCGCGATCCCATAGGCCGCAGACAGGGCGCTCGAGCTTTGGAACCCCAGCACCAGCAGAAGCACACCGACCATCAGCAGCCAGTTGATGGTCGGCACGTAGATCTGGCCGATGGTTTCGCCGGAGGTCTGGATGATCCGCATGCGCGGCAGATAGCCCATGCGCATGGCTTGCGCCGTGATCGAGAAGGCGCCCGAGATCACCGCCTGCGAAGCGATCACGGTGGCCATCGCGGCCAGCACCACCATCGGCACCACGGCCCAGGACGGAAAGAGCCTGAAAAAGGGGTTGTCGATGGCGGCCGGATTCGCCAGCACCAGCGCGCCCTGGCCGAAATAGTTCAGGACCAGCCCTGGCAAGGCGATGAAGAGCCAGGCCAGCCGGATCGGCCCGGCGCCGAAATGACCCATGTCGGCATAGAGCGCTTCGCCCCCCGTGAAAGCCAGGAAGACCGCGCCCAGCACCCCCAGCGACTGGGCGCGGTGGACCACCAGGAAGCCGAGCGCGCGGCGCGGGTCGAGCGCCGCCAGCACCTGGGGCTGCTGCAGCACCTGCCACAGCCCCGCCAATGCGATCAGGACGAACCACAGCAGCATCACCGGCCCGAAGATCTTGCCGACCACGCCGGTGCCCTTGCGCTGGACCGCGAAGAACGCGAGCAGGATCGCGACCGTGATCGGAATCACGAACGGCTGCAATCCCGGCGCCTGGACTTCGAGGCCCTCGACGGCCGACAGGACGGAGATGGCCGGCGTGATCAGGCTGTCGCCATAGAAAGTGGCGGCACCCACCAGGCCCAGCAGGCCGATCACATGCACGACCCAGCGCCGGGCCGGCGGATCGGACACCGCGTTGCCGGCCAGCGCCTGCAGCGCGAGGATGCCGCCTTCGCCGTCGTGATCGGCGCGCAGCACGAACACCACGTATTTCAGCGTCACGACGAACATCAGCCCCCAGAAGATCAGCGACAACAGCCCCAGCACCGCGTCGGGCGTGAACGGCACGCCGTGCTCCGGGTTCAGGGTTTCCTTGAAGGCATAGAGCGGCGAGGTGCCGATGTCGCCGAAGACCACGCCGAGGGCGGCGACCATCAGCAGCGGCCCGCCCGCTCGATGCGCCGCGGGGTCGGAGGGATTCGGCTTCTGAGTCGGTGTGTTCATGGTGGCGGGCCCGTTGGCGCTGCGATCGTAGCCTGCGGGACAATCGGCCGCGTGCCATCCACATCTCCCCCCCTGCTCGCAGCCGCGCCGACGCACTACGAGAACTTCCCCGTCGCCTCCTGGTTGTGCCCTCCCCGGCTGCGGCCGCCCATCGCGGCCATCTATGCTTTCGCGCGCACCGCGGACGACATCGCCGACGAGGGCGACGCCCATCCGGCGGCCCGGCTCGACGCCCTGCAGGCCTTCCGCGCCGATCTTTCGGCGGCCGCCCGCGGTGCCGCGCCCTCGGCCCGCTGGCCCGAGGTGTTCGGGCCGCTCGCCGGTTCGATGCGCGATTTCGCGCTGCCGGAAAACCTGCTCGCCGACCTGCTGTCCGCCTTCAGGCAGGACATTGCGAAAACCCGCGACCGCGCCGGCTATGCCGATCGCGCGGAATTGCTGGACTACTGCCGCCGCTCGGCCAACCCGGTGGGGCGCTTGCTGCTTCACCTGTACGGCGTCGACGATGCCCGCTCGCTGGCCCAGAGCGACGCCATCTGCAGTGCGCTGCAACTGATCAATTTCTGGCAGGACCTGAGCGTCGATCTGCCGCGCGGCCGGCGCTACCTGCCGCAGGAGGACTGCCGCGCCCACGGGCTCGCCACAGGCGATTTCGAGACCTTCGTACCGCTCGGGCGGGCGGCGCCGCCCGGCCAGGCGATCGCCTTGGTCGCGAGCCAGGTCGCCTGGGCGCGTGCGCTGATGCACGAAGGCGCGCCGCTCGTGCATCGCCTGCCCGGTCGCGCCGGCTGGGAACTGCGCTTCGTGGTCCAGGGCGGCAGCCGCATCCTCGACAAGATCGAGGCCCAGGGCTGCGACAGTTTTTCGCAACGCCCGACCATCGGCCGCGCCGACGCGCCGCGGCTCGCCTGGCGGGCCCTGCGGATGCGGAGACAATCAGCCGCATGAAGAGGCCCGCACGATGACCCCCGAGCAGTACGTCCAGGACAAGGCCGCTGCATCGGGCAGCAGTTTCTATTACGCATTCCTGTTTCTCCCGAAGCCGCGCCGCGCGGCCATCACCGCCTTCTATGCCTTCTGCCGCGAGATCGACGACGTGGTCGACGAGGTCAGCGACCCGGGCGTGGCGGCGACCAAGCTCGCCTGGTGGCGCACCGAAGTGGCCCAGGCCTTCGCCGGCCAGCCGCACCATCCGGCGACGCAGGCGCTGATGCCGCATGCGGCCGCCTACGGCATCGAGGAACGGCAGTTGCAGCAAGTGATCGAGGGCTGCCAGATGGACCTCGACCAGACCCGCTATCTCGACTTCCCGGCGCTGCGCCGCTATTGCCATCTGGTGGCCGGCGTGGTGGGCGAAGGCGCGGCGCGGATCTTCGGCCAGACCGATCCGCAGACCACCGACTACGCGCACAAGCTGGGCCTCGCGCTGCAACTGACCAACATCATCCGCGACGTCGGCGAGGATGCGCGGCGCGGTCGCATCTACCTGCCGGTCAACGAGTTGCAGCAGTTCGACGTCAAGGCGCACGAGATCCTGAACCGGGTGCACTCCGAGCGCTTCGTGGCGCTGATGAAGTTCCAGGCCGAGAGAGCGCTGCGTGCCTATGACGAAGCCCTCTCGCTGCTGCCGACAGCCGACCGGCGGACGCAGAAACCCGGGCTGATGATGGCCAGCATCTACCGAACCCTGCTCGAGGAGATCGCGCGCGACGACTTCAAGGTGCTCGACCAGCGTGTGAGCCTGACGCCGGTGCGCAAGCTGTGGCTGGCGTGGCGCGTGCAGGCGCTCGGAAGGCTGTGACTCGCCCCCAGGTTGGCTCACTTCGTGTAGCCGCCCACCCCCTACCGGGGGCGCAGTCAGCGGCCCGGCAAAGYCGGTTCCGCGACTGCCCACGAACGGGCGCGCTACGCGCAGCCGAAAGACAAAACTCAGCGCCTGCTTTTGACCCGGCCGGCGCAGCCAGGCCCGTTGGTGAAACACCGTGGAACCGGCTTTGCCGGGCCACTGGTGTTGCCCCCGGTAGGGGGTGGGCGCCCGACACGAAGTGCGGGCAACCTGGGGGCGAGCCATGACCCTTGCCGTGGTCGGCGGTGGGTGGGCCGGCATGGCCTGCGCGGTCGAGGCGACGCTGGCCGGGCATCAGGTCAGTGTCTTCGAGGCTGCCCGCCAATGGGGTGGGCGCGCGCGCGCCGTGCCCGCCACGCTGCCCGATGGAGAGCAGGTGATGCTCGACAACGGCCAGCACATCCTGATCGGCGCCTACACCGAGACGCTGGCGATGATGGCGCGGGTCGGCATCGAGGAAGGCCCGGCGCTGCAGCGCATCCCGCTGGCGCTGCGTTTTCCCGATGGCGGCGGCCTGTCGCTGCCGCAGTTGCCGCGCTGGCTCGACCAGGCGACGCGGCGCCTGGCGCCGCTCGACGTGCTGGCCGGCGTGCTGGGCGCGCGTGGCTGGTCGTGGCGGGACAAGCTGTCGCTGCTGCGGACAGCGATGTGCTGGCAGCGGCAGGGCTTCGCCTGCGCCGAGGCCGAGACGGTCGCCGGCCTGTGCGCCACCCTGACGCCGCGCGTGCAGGCCGAACTCACCGAGCCGCTGTGCCTGTCGGCCCTCAACACGCCGCCGGCCGAAGCCAGTGGCCAGGTGTTCCTGCGGGTGCTCGACGACGCACTGTTCAAGGCGCCGGGCGGGTCGGCGCTGTTGCTGCCGCGGCTCGACCTCGGCGCGCTGTTCCCGGATGCCGCCGATCGATGGCTCAGGCAGCGCGGGGCCCGGACCGAAGCGGGCTGGCGGGTGCGYACCCTGGCGCGCGAAGGCGCCGGCTGGCGGGTCGACGGCCAGCCGTTCGATGGCGTGGTGCTGGCCTGCGCGCCATGGGAGGCCGCTCGGCTGGTCGCCGATGAGGCTCCGCGCTGGGCCGACTCGGCCAATGCCCTGCAGCATGAAGCCATCGCCACGATCTACCTGCACGGCGATGCAGCGCTGCCGGCGCCGGTGCTGGCGCTGCGCAGCCGGCCGGAAGCGCCGGCGCAGTTCGTCTTCGACCGCGGCCAGCTCGGCGGCCCGCATGGCCTGCTGGCCTTCGTGGTCAGCGCCAGCATCGCCGATCGCGAGACGCTGCAGCGGCAGGTGTTGGCACAGGCCCACGCGCAGCTCGGCCTGGCCGCACTGCAACCTGTGCTGACGGTGGTCGAGCGGCGCGCCACCTTCGCCTGCACGCCGGGGCTGAGTCGACCGCCGCAGCAGGTCGCACAGGGCCTGATCGCCTGCGGCGACTATGTCGAGGGCGCCTATCCGGCCACGCTCGAAGGCGCCGTGCGCAGCGCGATCGCCGCCGCGCGGGCGATTTAGGGCCGGCCGAGGGCCGGCCTAGGCCCGGCTCGCCGGCTTGCCGGCGCCGGTCCAGTCGGATCGGTAGCCGGCAGCCGCGGTCTTCTTGAGCATTTCGTCGACCGGGTCGGCGTCCCGGATCGCTGGCGCCATGCGGATCGGCGGCGTCGCGGCCGGCCACGAAGGCGCCGCCTGAGGACGCGACTCCGACTCCAGCGCGATGCCATGCTTGTCCATCAACCGGTACAAGGTCATGCGCGACACGCCGAGTTCGCGCGCGGCATGCGTGACGTTACGGCCGACCCGGGTCAGCGTGAGGCAGATGACGTCGCGCTCGGCCGTCGTGCGCGCGGCATCCAGCCCCGTGCCGACGGCGTTCTCGATCGCTTCGAGGCCCAGGTCCGTCGGCCCGATCAGGCGACGGTCGGTCATGACGACCGCGCGCTGCACCCGGTTGAACAACTCGCGGACGTTGCCGGGCCAGCCGTGCGCGAGCATCGCGGCCAGCGCCTGTCGGCTGAATCCGCGCACGCGGGTGTGGCTCTTGGCGACGCAGAGCTGGAAGAAGTATTCGGCCAGGATCGGCACGTCCTCCATCCGCCTGCGCAGCGGCTCGACGTCGATCGACAGCACGTTGAGCCGGTAGAACAGGTCTTCCCGGAACTGCCCCACCGCCACGGCTTCGGCCAGGTCCACGTGGGATGCGGCCACCACCCGCACGTCGACATGCAGGTTGCGCACGCCGCCCACGCGGCTGATCGTCTTCTCCTGCAGGAAACGCAGCAGATTGGTCTGCAGTTCAAGCGGCAGGTCACCGATCTCGTCGAGGAAGATGGTGCCGCCGTTGGCCGCCTCGATCAGCCCGCGTCGTTCCGACGAGGCGCCGGTGAAGGCACCCCGCTCGTGGCCGAACAGTTCGGACTGGATCAAGGTCGGCGATATGGCGCCGCAATTGACGGCGACGAACGGCCCGCCCGAACGCTGCGAGCACTGGTGGATGGCGCGCGCGGCCAGCTCCTTGCCGCTGCCGCTTTCGCCGCCGATCAGAACCGGCGCCTCGGTCGCCGCGACCTTGCGGATCTGCTCGCGCAGCCGCGTGATCGCGGGCCCCTGCCCGACCATGCCGAGTGCGTCCACCGCGGACCGGCGCTCGGCCTCGTTGCGATGCCGCAGGATGGCCCGCTGCGACGCGTGGCCGAGGATCATCTCCAGTTCGCGGAGGTCGAGCGGCAGCAGCATGTGATCGAAGAAGTGCCCCAGGACGAGCTCGCGAAAGGCCGGCGATTCGAGCGCCTGGGCCTCGCAGACAGCCACCCATTCAGCCCCTGGGGAGGCCGCGACGCAAGCCTCCATCGCAGCCTCGGTCACGCTCGCTTCCGCGCCGACCACCAGCAGCCCGAGCGTGAAATGACGATGCGCCTGCAGCCGCCCCGCGGCCACCAGGTCCATAACGGGACTGAGGTTCCAGCCCCTCGCGAGCAATTGCTCCGCCACCCGGCTGGATTGGCCGCCGAGCGTCACGCAAAGAATGCTCCCTGGCTGCTGCATGGCGAGATCACCTGTGCTGTGGCTAGAACGACATGGGCACCCGGACCGTCAGCTGCAGGTCGGGCGTGTCGCGCGTCAATCCCGCGCCCACGGTCACGTTGAGGGTGGTCTTCGGGCTGTAGCGGTACGAGTAGCCGAGCAGCAACGAGCCGAGCTGGGTGCGCACCGAGCCCAGCACGCGCTGGCCGTTCTGCTCGGTCGGACCGATCGAGTACATCTCCATGCCAAGGCTGAACGACGAACGGTCGTTGATCGACAGGCCCATGCCGAAATTCAGGCCCCACACATTGCCGGGCTTCACGTCGCCGATGAACTCTCTTTCGCCGTTCAGCACCAAGCGGCTGACTCCGCTGCGGGAGAAGTTGTAGGTGAAGTTGAAGCCGCCGAAGAACACCGCGGGGTCGGAAGGCAGCAACCAGGTGATGCCCGGCTGCAGCGAATAGAAGCCCGAGCCGGTCGCCAGGTCCAGCGGCAGACCGGTGCCCGTGGCGTTGCCGATGCAGCGCGTCACGCAATCGGTGGCGACCTCGAACGGATCCGTGCCGGTCTTGGACTTGAAGCGCAGGCCACCGATCACATAGGGGTTGCCGTCCTTGCCATCGGTGATCTGGTAGCGGGCCGCGAACTCGGCATCGCCGACGCCGTTGCCCTTGGTGTTGAAGACGTTGTCGAAGGCCGAACCGGTGAATATCTCGCGGCTGATAGTGGAGTCCGAGCGCGCGACATAGGGCAGCTTGGCTTCGAACTCGAGCCGGTTGGTGGCGCCCCAGCGTCCGGTCAGCGTGCCGATGAAGGTGTTGCGCTTGAACTCCCGCACATCGACCAGGCCGATCAGCAGCGCCGGGATCACCGTGTAGCCCACCAATGCGACGCGGTTGCTCGACGAATAGCCGTAGAACATCGAAGGCTCGAAGACAAACTTGCCCTTGGGCGTGAGGACGCCGGGCTCGTCGAACAGCTGTGCGTATTGCGGCGGCTGCGGACTCTCGTCGCCTGGCGCGACACCCACCTGCACCGGCCTCGAGCCGGAGTCGGGGCCTTCGCCTTCCGCCGCCGCCTTCTTGTTTGCAGTCTGCGTGCCTGCCGGGCTTGGTGCGCCGCGTGCCTCCTGGGTCGCGAGCCGTTCCTGCAGTTCGCGGTAGCGGGCTTCTTGTTGGTCGGACTGTTGCTTCAGCGCGTCGATCTGTCGGCCCTGCTCCTGGACCTGCTGCTGGAGTGCCTCCATGCGCTTGTTGGCATTTCGACTCGAAGAAGCACTCTGCGCCTGAGCCGTCGCACCCGACCACGCCAGTGTCGAACAGGCCAGCAATGCCAGCGCCCTGTGCGGACCGAAGGTCTCCATAGGTGTTCCCTCTCTCTTTGGCTTCTTCGTGGGAGCGTTTCACGCAGCAGCCTAAGCGTAAAGAACAAGCACACCAAGCTACAAGTTGCAATCAAAGGTAAGCATCTTGTAGCAATTTTCGGGGGTGTCTCAGAACTGTTGCGCTTCTGTCCCGCGGCTCCGCGCTGTGCGCGCGGCGCGTTCCGTCAAGCCTGGCCTCACGGCGTCGGGAGCAGGCCCTGAGCGAGGCCTTGCTTCCACGACTTCGACTGTCACGTGCGTGAGACGGAATGGGCGACTTGCGGGAGGCCGGAGTCGATGCAAGGGGTGTCGGCCCCTCGACGCGCAGCCGCGGCGCTACATCGAACGGCCGTCAAGCGAGTGTGACAAAGCAGGTGCTGGTTCGCCTGCGCAGACCTGCTCTCAGCGACCTGCGTTCATCGTGCGGAACGCCTGCAAATCGGGCCTTCGCCTCTGAGCGCAAGGCTTCGCGAAACAAGCCGTAATTTGCTGGCATTGAAGTTGCACATGGCCCATCGATTTGCGGCAACGCACGTCATTACCAAGCTTGTTCAACTTTCTGGAGGGTTCATGAAAAAGACACTTCTGGCTTCGGCCATTGCACTAGCCTTCGGCTTCAGTGGTTCGGTGTTCGCCAATGACACGGATCAGGACACCCATCAACGGACCGTGGCGGGCAACAACACCAGCACGAGTACCAGCACAAGCACGAGTACCAGCTCGCGCACGAGTTCACGTACCAGCGACAGCACCAACAAGAACTCGGGTGCTGCCGAGGCCAGTGCCGAGCGTTCTGCGGCCGTCAACAATGGATCCACCGCGAACTTCACCAACGCCTTCAACACAGCGAAGGCGACAGCGGTGAGCAAGCTGGAGGGCTATGTGTCCGGCAACAGCGTGTCCAACATCGGCAACTACGCCACCAACAATGGCTCTGTCGCGGGCGGCARCGGCTATGGCGGACGTGGCGGCACGGGCAAGGGCGGCGCAGCCTATGGCTCGGGCACGGGCGGCAACGGCGCCACGGGCACCGGTGCGGTCGGCGCGGTGGGTGGCAGCGCATCCAACGGCGCCATCACGCATGGCAGCGCCACGATCGGCGATTCCACGGCAGGTGAAGGCGGCAACGGCCTCGGCGGCATCGCCGCAGGCCTGACCGGCAGCGGACGCGCCTCGTCCAGTGGCGGCGACGGTGGACGCGGCGGTTCGAGCGGTGACAGCGGACGCGGCGGAAGCAGCGGAAGTCTGTCCGCGGCTCTGGGCRGCCGGACCGGCGGCGGCGGCGGCGGCGGCAGTTCCGGTGGAACGTCGGCAGGCTCAGGCGGTTCAGGTGGCGACGGCGGCCTGGCCGGTTCCCCGGGCGGCGCAGGCGGCAACGGCGGCACAGCCGGTTCGAGCGGCACGGCAGGCGCGGGTGGCGCGAGCGGCGCGGGCGGCACAGCCAGTTCGAGCAGCAC
>NZ_JBFUCI010000242.1:0-9727 GCF_056405335.1 Variovorax sp. P1_H12_2 | reverse complement strand
CCGATGTTCTACGACTCGATGATCGCCAAGCTGATCGTGCACGGGCGCGACCGCGCGCACGCCATCGCGCTGATGCGCGAGGCGCTCAACGGTTTCGTGATCCGCGGCATCAGCAGCAACATTCCGTTCCAGGCGGCGCTGCTCGCGCATCCGAAGTTCGTCAGCGGCGACTTCAACACCGGCTTCATCGCCGAGCACTACGGCCGCGGCTTCCATGCCGAGGACGTGCCGCACGACGATCCCGATTTCCTGGTCGCGCTGGCGGCCTACATGCACCGCCGCTACCGGGCGCGCGCCTCCGGCATCAGCGGCCAGCTCGAGGGCCATGGCGTGAAGGTGGGCGAGCAGTTCGTGGTGGTCGTGATGGACGACAAGGGCATGCATGTGCACAAGCCCGTGTCGGTCACCGATTTCCACGGCCACTCCGGCTCCAGCGCGGTGGCGGTGGGCGGCCACGCCTACAAGATCGACAGCAGGGCGCCGCTCGGCAGCATCCGGGTCGAAGGCATGGTCAACGACCGTGTCTTCACCGCGCAGGTCGAACGCGGCGCGGGCAAGAATCCGCTGGCGCTGCGCGTCGTGCACAACGGAACGCAGATCGAGGCGATGGTGCTGTCGCCGCTCGGTGCGCGGCTGCTCGCGCTGATGCCGTACAAGGCCCCGCCGGACCTGAGCAAGTTCCTGATGTCGCCGATGCCGGGCCTGCTGGTCGAGGTCTCGGTGCAGCCGGGCCAACAGGTGCAGGCCGGCGAGAAGCTCGCGGTCATCGAGGCGATGAAGATGGAGAACGTGCTGTTTGCGACGCAGGACGGCGTGGTCGGAAGCATCTCCGCGGCAAAGGGTGAATCGCTGTCGGTCGATCAGGTGATCATGGAGTTTGCGTAAATGGGCGCCAACGAACTTCCGGCCGCGAAGGCCGTCACCCTGCACCGTCCGGCGGTGAAGCCCGCCGCACCCACCGGTCCGTGGAGCGTCGAGGCGGTCCAGGCCCTGCTCGACAAGCCCTTCAACGACCTGTTGTTCCAGGCGCAGACGGTGCATCGCGCGCATTTCCCCGCAGCAGATATCGAGCTCGCCACGCTGCTGTCGGTCAAGACCGGCGGCTGCCCCGAGAACTGCGGCTATTGCCCGCAGTCGGCCGAGTTCGACACCGGCGTCCAGGCGCAGAAGCTGATGGAGGTCGACGAGGTGCTGCGTGCCGCGCAGGCCGCCAAGGATGCGGGCGCGACGCGCTTCTGCATGGGCGCCGCCTGGCGCGCACCCAAGGACCGCGACGTCGAGAAGGTCGCGGTGCAGGTCGAGGCCGTGAAGGGCCTGGGCCTGCAGACCTGCGCCACGCTCGGCATGCTCGAGCCGCAGCACGCACTGCAGCTCAAGGCCGCGGGGCTGGACTACTACAACCACAACCTCGACACCGCACCCGAGTACTACAGCGATATCGTCGACACCCGCAGCTACCAGGACCGGCTCGACACGCTGGCGCACGTGCGCGCGGCCGGCATCAGCGTCTGCTGCGGCGGCATCGTGGGCATGGGCGAGGCGCCGGTTCATCGCGCAGGGCTGATCGCCCAGCTCGCCAACCTCGCCCCCTATCCGGAGTCGGTGCCGATCAACAGCCTGGTGCGCGTGCCGGGCACGCCGCTGGCCGATTCGGAACCGATCGATCCGCTCGATTTCGTCCGCATGATCGCGGTCGCGCGCATCACGATGCCGAAGGCGCGCGTGCGTCTGTCGGCCGGCCGCCAGCAGTTGGGCGACGCGGTCCAGGCGCTGTGCTTCCTGGCCGGCGCGAATTCGATCTTCTACGGCGACAAGCTGCTGGTCACGGGCAACCCCGATGTCGAGGCCGATGTGAAGTTGCTGGCCAAGCTGGGTCTCCAGGCCCGTTCGACCGTTGAACAGGGAGCATGCGCATGACGCGTCCATTCAAGGTGCTGGGCATCCAGCAGATCGCGATCGGCGGCCCGGACAAGGGCCGGCTGCAGAAGCTGTGGGTCGAGATGCTGGGTCTCGAGGTCACGGGCACGTTCAAGAGCGAACGCGAGAACGTCGACGAGGACATCTGCGCGATCGGCAGCGGCCCCTTCAAGGTCGAGGTCGACCTGATGCAGCCGCTGGACCCCGAGAAGAAACCCGCGGTCCACACCACGCCGCTGAACCACGTGGGGCTGTGGATCGACGACCTGCCCGTGGCCGTCGAATGGCTCACGGCACAGGGCGTGCGTTTCGCGCCGGGCGGCATCCGCCAGGGCGCCGCCGGTTTCGACATCTGTTTCCTGCATCCGAAGAGCAACGACGAATTCCCGATCTCGGGCGAGGGCGTGTTGATCGAACTGGTGCAGGCGCCACCCGAAGTGGTCAAGGCCTTCGCGACGCTGGCCGGCGGCTGATCGGGCTCCGATCGGTCTCTGATCGGCGGTTCAGGCCCCGGGCCGTCGCCACACTGCGAGCGTGGCTGCCAGCAGCCACATTCCGATGGCGCAGCCGCGGTTGAGCGCGCGCAGGCTGCCCTGCGAGAGCCAGCGCACGGCCTGGGTGCCGGCCGTCGCGTAGCCGAGCATCACCAGCGTGTCGATGCCGACGAAGATCGCGCCAAGCGTCAGGTACTGCGGCGCCTGGCGGTGCGCGGTATCGACGAACTGCGGCAGGAAAGCCGCGAAGAACAGCAGCGATTTCGGGTTCGACAAGGCCACCGCCAGGCTGCGCAGCAGCGCCAGCCGGCCGCGCAGCGGCCGGGCCGAGGAGGCGGCCAGCGCGGCTCCGACGTCGGCCGGCGGGGTGCGCCAGAGCTTGATGCCGAGCCAGGCGAGGTAGAGCACCCCGGCGACGCGGATCGCATGGAAGAGCCACTCCGAGGCCGCCAGCAGCGAACCCAGGCCCAGCGCGACCGTGGTGATCACGATGCAACTGCCCAGCGAGGCGCCGGCGATGCCCCAGGCGGCGGCACGCATGCCGCCCGAGATGCCGTTGGACAGCGCCAGCAGCATGGTGGGACCGGGCGTGATCGCGAGCGCGATGGAAGCGAAGGCGAAGAGGAGCAGGGTGTCGACGCTCATCGATGGCTCATGGCTTGCGCAAGTCCTTGGCTGCCGCGCGGGCACGGGCCAGCGCCGCTTCGACGATCGCGCGCTTGCGATCGGTGGCGTCGGGCGCGTCCGCTCGCGCGTCCTTCGCCGGTGCGGCCGAGGGCGCTCCTTGGGCTCGTCGGCTGGCGTGCGCCTGGTAGCGGGCGCGCGCATGATCGGCCTGTTCCTGCGACCAGGCCTGCCAGCCGCTTCGGCCCGGCGTGACCGTCTCCAGCGAGATGCAGTCGACCGGACAGACCGGGATGCACAGTTCGCAGCCCGTGCAGTGCGCGTCGATCACGGTGTGCATGCGCTTGTGAATGCCCACGATGGCATCGGTGGGGCAGGCGTCGAGGCAGAGGGTGCAGCCGATGCACCAGGCCTCGTCGATCACGGCCAGGGCGCGCGGCCCCTCGGTGCCGAACTGCGGATCGATCGGCCGGACGGGCCTGTCCGTGAGCCGCGCGAGACGCTGCACGCCTTCGGCACCGCCGGGCGGGCATTGGTTGATGTCGGCCTCATGGGCCGCGATGGCCTCGGCGTAGCCGGCGCAATCGGGGTAGCCGCAGCGCGTGCACTGCGTCTGCGGCAGCGCCTCCAGCAGGTGTGCGGCCGTCGGGGTCACGATCTCATGCGGTCTTGCGCTTGACGGCGCTCGAGCGCCGAGTCACCGGCGTCTTGCGCGCCGCCACCGTCAGCGGCTTCTTGGGCGCCGGGCTGGCCTTGATCGTGTCTTCCGCAGCGAGGATCGCGCGGCCGGCGCGTTTCTGCGGCTTGTCGTGCGCCGCAATGAAGTCCCGGACCTCCGGGTAGACCTGGTCGCGCCAGCGGCGTCCGCTGAAGATGCCGTAGTGGCCTGCGCCCTTGACCTCGAAATGCCGCTGCTCCTTGGCGGAGACGCCGGTGCACAGGTCATGCGCGGCGCGGGTCTGGCCGGAGCCGGAGATGTCGTCGAGTTCGCCCTCGACCGTCAGCAGGCCGAGCGAATGGATGTCCTCGGGCCGCACCGTTTCGCGCACGCCGTCGGCGTTCTTCACCTCCCAGGTGCCGTTCACGAGGTCGAACTTCTGGAACACCGTGCGGATCGTTTCGAGGTAGTAGTCCGCATCCATGTCGAGCACCGCGTTGTACTCGTCATAGAACTTGCGATGCGCCTCGGTGCTGGCGCCGTCGCCCTTGATCAGGTCCTTGAAGTAGTCGTAGTGGCTGCTGGCGTGGCGGTCCGGGTTCATCGCCACGAAGCCGGTGTGCTGCAGGAAGCCCGGGTAGACGCGTCGGCCTGCGCCCGGAAAGCCGTCCGGGACGCGGTAGATCACGTTGTTCTCGAACCACTCGAAACTCTTGTTCATCGCCAGGTTGTTGACCGCGGTGGGCGACTTGCGGGCGTCGATCGGGCCTCCCATCATGGTCATCGACAGCGGCGTCTTTTCGCCGCGGCTGGCCATCAGCGACACCGCCGCCAGCACCGGCACCGTGGGCTGGCAGACGCTGATCACGTGGCAGTTGCCGTACTCGGCCTGCAGGTAGCGGATGAAGTCCTCGACGTAGTTGACGTAGTCGTCGAGATGAAATTCGCCTTCGGACAGCGGCACCAGGCGCGCGTTGGTCCAGTCGGTGATGTACACCTTGTGGCCCTGCAGCATGGTGCGCACGGTGTCGCGCAGCAGCGTGGCGTAGTGCCCCGACAGCGGCGCCACGATCAGCACCACCGGCTGGCTCTTGAGCGTCTGCAGGGTGTCCGGCTCGTCCGTGAAGCGCTTGAAGCGGCGCAGCTGGCAGAAGGGCTTCTCGATCTCGACGCTCTCGTGGATCACCACGTCGTGGCCATCCACCATGACCGTCTTGATGCCGAACTCCGGCTTCTCGTAGTCCTTGCCCAGCCGGTAAAGCAGGTCGTAGCCGGCGGCCATGCGCTGCGCCATCGGCGCCTGGCCGAAGGCAGCGCCCTGGCTGTAGAGTTTGGAAGCGGCCTGCGCGAAGTCGGCGAAGGGCTCCATGAGGGAACGCTGCGCTTCGTAGAGTTGGTAGAGCATCGGGGTGGCCAGGGAGTTGTTGCAATGCAATATATCAGCAGCGCTTGACCGGAAGTAGAGTGGCCGCCCGATTCAGCCGATGCCGTCGTGATATTCGTCCCATTGCCGCGTTCAGGGCTGCGGCGAGGTGGCGTCCAGGACCGTGAGCCAGGGCCATCGCGACCGGTAATCCGCTGCCTTGGCGGCATAGAGGCGCGGCTGATGGCAGCGAGAATTGGGCCGAAGGACCCCTGCGTAGAGCCCCTGAAGGCCGAAGGGCGCGTAAAGCAGCGGGCCGCCCGCCTGCGGCTGCAGCCCGACGCAGGTGCAATCCACCAGGAATCGGTCGATGCCGTCGCGCGAGCACAGCGAAGGCGCATAGCTGGCGCCGAAATAGTCCGCATACCAGGTGTGGACTCTGGCCTGGTTCTTGGTCTCGATGGTGACCGGCAGCCCCGAGAAGTGCCGCCGCACCCGTTCGTCGACACGCTGCTCCGCTTCGGCCGACAGGTCGGCGGCGTCGAAGTAGAACAGGTCGTAGTCGCGGATGCCGGCCTCCGGGGGGCGTCCGCAGCGCAGGTTCCAGACGCTCTGGAACAGGCAGCCGGCCACCAGCCAGGCATCGGGCAGGGCCAGCGCGGGCAGGCCCTCGAGGATCGCCCGGTTGTTCGGGTTGCGCAGCGCGTCCCCGACGAAGCGATCCTGCAGGTCCGTCAGAGGACCTTGGCGATGCTCTGGCAAACGTAGTCGATGTTCTTGCTGTTGAGCGCCGCCACGCACATGCGGCCGGTGTCGGTGCCGTAGACGCCGAACTCTTCGCGCAGGCGCACCATCTGGTCCTTGGTCAGGCCCGAGTAGCTGAACATGCCGATCTGCGAGGTGATGAAGCCCATGTCCTGCTTCACGCCGGCGGCCTTGAGGCCGTCGACCAGCTTCTGGCGCATGGCCTTGATGCGCACCCGCATCTCGGCCAGCTCCGCTTCCCAGACAGCGCGCCGTGCCGGGTCGTTGAGCACCGCCGCCACCACCGCGCCGCCGTGGATCGGCGGGTTGCTGTAGTTGGTGCGGATCGCGATCTTGAGCTGCGACAGCACGCGCGCCGCTTCTTCCTTGCTCTCGCACAGCACCGAGAGGGCGCCCACGCGCTCGCCGTAGAGGCTGAAGCTCTTGGAGAACGAGGTCGAGACGAAGAACGTGAGGCCGGCCTCGACGAACTTGCCGATCACGGCGCCGTCTTCCTGGATGCCGTGGCCGAAGCCCTGGTAGGCCATGTCGAGGAAGGGGGTCAGCTGGTTTGCCTTGACCGCCGCAATGACCTGGTCCCACTGGGCCGGCGTGATGTCGTAGCCGGTCGGGTTGTGGCAGCAGGCGTGCAGCACGACGATGGTGCCCGCGGGGGCCGCCTTCAGGGCCGCCAGCATGCCTTCGAAGTCGATCCCGCGCTTGGCGGCGTCGTAGTAGGGGTAGCTCTGGACCTCGAAGCCGGCATTGGTGAACAGCGCCCGGTGGTTTTCCCAGCTCGGGTCGCTGATCAGCACCTTGGCTTGCGGGCTGAGCTTCTTGAGGAAGTCGGCGCCGACCTTCAGGCCGCCGGTGCCGCCGATCGCCTGGATGGTGGCGACGCGACCGGATGTCACCGGTTCGCTGTCGGCGCCGAAGACCAGGCCCTTGACCGCGTTGTCATAGGCGGCGATGCCGTCGATCGGCAGGTAGCCGCGGGCGCTGGGCGCCTTCATCATGTCCTCTTCCGCGGCCTGCACGCACGCGAGCAGCGGCAGCTTGCCGTTGTCGTCGTAGTACACGCCCACGCCGAGGTTGACCTTTTTCGGATTGCCGTCGGCCGCATATTGCTCGTTGAGGCCCAGGATCGGGTCGCGAGGCGCCATCTCGACGGCGGTGAACATTGACATGGAAAGTCCTTTGGATGATCGGTTCACGTGAAGCCGGGTCCTGCGTTACGCTGCCCGGTTGGCTTGAATTTTACCGGTCGCGCCATCAACTCCCCGAGTCCACGCCATGCCAGATACCACCGAAGTCATTCCCGAACCGCAACACGCCGATCCCGTGGGCCCTGCCCGGCAGGGCGAATTCGTCACCTTCCCGGGTTCTCCGTTCGAGCTCTACCAGCCCTATCCCCCGGCCGGCGACCAGCCGGCGGCCATCGCCGGGCTGGTCGAGGGCATCCAGGACGGCGAGGTGTTCCAGACCCTGCTCGGCGTGACCGGCTCGGGCAAGACTTTCACCATGGCCAACGTGATCGCGCGGCTGGRCCGCCCGGCGATCGTGTTCGCGCCCAACAAGACCCTGGCGGCCCAGCTCTACAGCGAATTCCGCGAGTTTTTCCCGAAAAACGCGGTCGAGTACTTCGTCAGCTACTACGACTACTACCAGCCCGAGGCCTACGTGCCGCAGCGCGACCTGTTCATCGAGAAGGACAGCTCGATCAACGAGCACATCGAGCAGATGCGGCTGTCGGCCACCAAGAGCGTGCTGGAGCGGCGCGACACCGTGATCGTGGCCACCGTGAGCGCCATCTACGGCATCGGCACGCCCGAGGATTACACGCAGATGCGCTTCATCATGCGGGTGGGCGACAAGATCGGCCAGCGCGACGTCATCGGCCGGCTGATCCGCATGCAGTACACGCGCAACGAGCAGGATTTCTCGCGCGGCACCTTCCGGGTGCGCGGCGACACCATCGACGTCTTCCCGGCCGAGCACAGCGAGCTGGCGATCCGCATCGAGCTGTTCGACGACGAGATCGAGTCGCTGCAGCTGTTCGACCCGCTGACCGGGCGGATCCGCCAGAAGATCCCGCGCTTCACCGTCTACCCGTCGAGCCACTACGTGACGCCGCGCGACAAGGTCCTGAGCGCGGTCGAGACCATCAAGCTCGAACTCGACGAGCGGCTCAAGCACTTCGTCTCCGAGGGCAAGCTGGTGGAGGCGCAGCGGATCGAGCAGCGCACCCGCTTCGATCTCGAGATGCTGGCCGAGATCGGCCACTGCAAGGGCATCGAGAACTACACGCGCCACCTGTCGGGCGCGGCGCCGGGCGAGCCGCCGGCCACGCTGACCGACTACCTGCCGAAGGACGCGCTGATGTTCCTCGACGAGAGCCACCAGATGATCGGCCAGCTCAACGGCATGTACAGCGGCGACCGGGCGCGCAAGACCACGTTGGTCGAGTACGGCTTCCGGCTGCCTTCGGCGCTGGACAACCGGCCGCTCAAGTTCGAGGAGTTCGAGAAGCGCATGCGCCAGTGCATCTTCGTCTCGGCGACGCCCGCGCAGTACGAGAAAGACAATGCCGGCAACGTGGTCGAGCAGCTGGTGCGCCCGACCGGCCTGATCGACCCCGAGGTCGAGGTTCGCCCCGCCACCCACCAGGTCGACGACGTGCTGCAGGAGATCCGCCTGCGGGTCGACAAGAACGAGCGGGTGCTGATCACCACGCTGACCAAGCGGATGGCCGAGCAGCTCACCGACTACCTGGGCGACAACGGCGTCAAGGTGCGCTACCTGCACAGCGACGTCGACACGGTCGAGCGGGTCGAGATCCTGCGCGACCTGCGGCTCGGCACCTTCGACGTGCTGGTCGGCATCAACCTGCTGCGCGARGGCCTSGACATCCCCGAGGTGTCGCTGGTCGCGATCCTCGATGCCGACAAGGAAGGCTTCCTGCGCGCCGAACGCTCGCTGATCCAGACCATCGGGCGGGCGGCACGCAACTTGAACGGCAAGGCGATCCTCTATGCCGACCGCATGACCGACTCGATGAAGAAGGCCATCGGCGAAACCCAGCGGCGGCGCGAGCGCCAGATTGCCCACAACCTGGCTCACGGCATCACGCCGCGCAGCATCGTGAAGCAGGTGCGCGACCTGATCGACGGCGTCTACAGCGAAAAATCGGGCAAGGAGGCGGCCAAGCGCGAACTGGAACGCGCCAAGGTCGAGGACATGTCCGAAAAGGACATCGCGCGCGAGATCAAGCGGCTCGAAAAGCTCATGCTGGAGCACGCCCGAAATCTCGAATTCGAGAAGGCCGCCCGTGTCCGCGACCAATTGGCGGAGCTCCGGGAACAGGCCTTCGGCGGCCCCGGCCACGACAACCTTTGAGTTTGCGTCCCGGCCGGGGCTACACGCAGTGAGCCAACCTGGGGGCGAGCCATGCCCCCGGGTTTACCCCAGCGGGCCGCAGGGGCTTCTGCTATACTTGACCGAAACACTCAAGAACAAAAGAACTTCGCGATGAAGGGCCGACTCCAACCTAAAGGTTCACCTATGGAGCAGGAGGCGGGCAGGGCGGAGACGACGTCACCGCGGCCTCCAGGCCTGGTGTCATTTCAACGGTAAGCACTCAAGGAGCTTGCGATGCGTCTCACTACCAAAGGCCGCTTTGCGGTCACGGCCATGATCGACCTGGCACTGCGCCAGAACACCGGTCCGGTCACGCTGGCTGCGATCAGCCAGCGGCAGCAGATCTCGCTGTCCTACCTCGAACAGCTGTTCGGCAAGCTGCGCCGCCACGAACTGGTCGAGTCGACCCGCGGCCCCGGCGGCGGCTACTCGCTCGGCCGCAAGGCGGCCGACATCACGGTGGCCGACATCATCGTCTCGGTCGACGAGCCGATCGATGCCACCCAGTGC
>NZ_JBFUCI010000241.1:0-9757 GCF_056405335.1 Variovorax sp. P1_H12_2 | reverse complement strand
GTGCAGCGCCGCTACCGCACGCGTTCGCTGCTGATCGAGGAGGGCGAGGAAGGCGGCTCGATCTACATCGTGCTGTCCGGGCGGCTGCGGGTCTTTCTGTCCGACTCGCGCGGCCGTGAAATCACGCTCGGCCTGCACGGGCCCGGCGAGTACGTCGGCGAGATGACGCTCGATGGAGGGCCGCGCTCCGCCAGCGTGCAGGCGGTGGAGCCGACCGTTTGCGCCGTGGTGACCCGCGAGACCATGCTGCAGCACATCGCCGACCATCCGGACTTCGCGCTGGCGCTGATCGTGCGGCTCATCCGCCGCGCCAGGCTGGCAACCGAGAGCGCTCGCAGCATGGCGCTGCTCGATGTGTACGCGCGCCTGAAGCGATTGCTCGAGGAGCGCTCGGAGCCGTCGCTCGACGGCACGCGGCGGATCGCCGAGCGCCTCACGCACCAGGCCATCGCGAGCGAGATCGGCTGCTCGCGCGAAATGGTCAGCCGGTTGCTGAAAGACCTGGAACAGGGCGGCTATGTCTCGGTCACCCAGCGCCAGCTCGCCCTGCTGCGCGAGTTGCCCGCGCGCTGGTAGGCCCGGAGCGCGTCAGCGCGACTGCGTACTCAGCGTCGCCACGGTGCGCCCGCCCGCATCCAGCAGCGCCAGCCGCGTCGGGCTCTGCAGCCGGTAGCTGGTGGTGGCCTGCAGGGCGGCGAAGAACTGCGCTTCCTTGGCGCTCAACGCCGGATCGGTGCAGGCCATCCGCGTCGAAGCCAGCTGGCTCAGCTTGAGCGCGCTGCCGCTGCGCTCGAAGGTGCCCGACACACGATTGCAGCCGCCCGACCCGCTGACGCGCCCGTTGCGGCGGTCGAACTGCACCTGCGGATCGCGCTGCGGGTCGCCGCCGGCGGCAACCGGCTCGCCGCCGAGCTGGTCGAGGCGCCAGACCGGGCCCTCGATCGGCTCGTCGAGGCTGATGCCGCTGGCGCAACCGGCGGTCAGCGCGGCAGCCAGCAGGGCGGCCATGAAAAGTGGAGTGGCGGCAGGGCTGGGACGCATGGCCTGTCTTTCGTTTTGCAACAAATTGATATTTTGCTGCATCGTATTCGACCGGACTCGGCGCGCCAACGCCACCCGTGGATCGGCGTCGCGCAAGAAAAAAGCGATCGCAAGATCGCTTTTGATTGGGTTTGGCTAATCTGCTGAACTTCAGCTCAGCACCACGCTGCTCAGACGCCGGCGGTAGCTGGCCACCGTCGGATCGTCCGGCGGAATCTGCCCGTCCGCCACCTTGACCTTCGGCGGCTCGATGATGTCGAGGATCGCGATATAGGTCTTGCGCGCCAGGTCTTCGCTCCAGCTCTTGTCGCGCATCAGGATGTCGAGCAGTTCGTCCATCGCATCGGTCCAGCGTTGGGCACTCATCAGCAGGCGGGCGCGGTCGAAGCGGGCGTCGAAGTCGCGCTTGTTGGCCGCGATGCGCGTTTCCAGCTCGGCCAGCGAGGGCGCGGTGCCGACGGCTGGCGCGGCGAAATCGATGGCGTCCATCCAGCGCTGAAGCGAATCGAAGCGGCGCACCAGCGAGGTCTTGGCGATCACCGGCGCGAATGCGACCTTGGCATGGTCGACCTGGCCTTCCTGCAGCAGCAGCTTGACGTAGTCGAAGCGCGCGTCGTCGTTGGCGGGGTCGGTGGCGATCGCATGCTGCAGCTTTTCGAGCGCGCCCTCGGTGTCCCCCTCCGCGAGCGCTTCCTGCGCCGACGCCTCCTGTTCCAGCGCCTCGGCCTCGTCGGCGCCCGGCACGTGCTTGTCGAGGAAGGTGCGGATCTCGTCGGCGGGGATCGCGCCGACGAAGCCGTCGACCGGCTGCCCGTCCTTGAACATCACGCAGAAGGGGATGCTGCGCACGCCGAACATCTGGCTCAGCTGCTGCGAGATCTGCGGCACCTTGTCGGCGTCGAGCTTGGCCAGCGTGAAGCGGCCCGCATACTCGACTTCGAGCTTTTCGAGCACCGGCCCGAGCTGTTTGCAGGGGCCACACCATTCGGCCCAGATGTCGAGCAGGACCGGCGTGGTCGTCGAGCCGTCGATCAGCTCGGACTGGAAATTTTCGAGGGTGATGTCGATCATCGCGGGAAGGTGGGGGTGAAACGTAAAATTCGAACCATGAAGCAAGCAATTCAGGTCGGCGTGGTGATGGGCTCGAACTCCGATTGGGAGACGATGCGCAATGCGGTCGAGATTCTCCAGCAATTCGGCATCACCCATGAAGCACGGGTGGTCTCGGCCCATCGGATGCCCGATGAATTGTTCGCCTATGCCGAGAGCGCCGCGCCGCGCGGGCTGGCCGCGATCATCGCAGGTGCCGGCGGCGCCGCCCACCTGCCCGGGATGCTGGCGGCCAAGACCACGGTGCCGGTGCTCGGCGTGCCGGTCGCCAGCCGGCACCTGCAGGGCGTGGATTCGCTCTACAGCATCGTCCAGATGCCCAAGGGCGTGCCGGTGGCGACCTTCGCCATCGGCAATGCCGGCGCGGCCAACGCGGCCCTGTTCGCGGTCGCGATGCTGGCGGTCGGCGACCCGGCGCTGCGCGCCCGGCTCGACGCCTTCCGCCTGACGCAGACCCAGGCCGCGCAGGCCATGACGCTGCCGCCGGGCGACGACCCGGCGGTGTCGCCGTTCTCGCCGCAGGGCGGGGGTGCGCTGTGAGCCGCCGGGCCGTTCCCAAGGCGAACACCGTAGCGCACAAGCGCGGAGGTGTCCGAATGAGCCGCCGGGCCGTTCCCAAGGCGAACACCACCGCAGCGCGCAGCGCGGAGGTGTCAGAATGAACGTGGTGCTGCCGGGCGCCACGCTGGGCGTGCTCGGAGGCGGCCAGCTGGGCCGCATGTTCGTCCACGCGGCGCAGACGATGGGCTATTTCACCGCCGTGCTCGACCCCGACGCCGACAGCCCGGCCGGGCGGGTGAGCCACCACCACATCCACACCGACTACACCGACGTCGACGGCCTGGCGCGGCTGGCCGGCCTGGCCGATGCCGTGACGACGGAATTCGAGAACGTGCCGGCGCCTTCGCTCGAACACCTGGCCGCGGTGCGGCCGGTGGCGCCGGGTGCGGACGCGGTGGCGATCGCCCAGAACCGGATCCGCGAGAAGGGCCACTTCGTGCGCTGCGGCGTCGAGTGCGCCCCCTACGCCGTGATCGAGACCGTCAATCACCTGGCGGCGGTGCCGGCCAACCTGCTGCCCGGCATCCTCAAGACCGCGCGGCTCGGCTACGACGGCAAGGGCCAGCGCCGGGTGATCACGCAGGACGACTTGAGCGCCGCCTGGAACGATGCCGGCGGTGTGCCTTGCGTGCTCGAGAAGCTGCTGGACCTGGATTTCGAGTGCTCGGTGATCGTCGCCCGCGGCGAGGACGGGCAGATGGTGAACTTCCCGGCGCAGCGCAACCTGCATCGCGACGGCATCCTCACCGTCACCGAGGTCCACGCCCACAACATGCCCGAAGCGACCGCGCGGCAAGCCGTGGCCGCGGCCCGGTCGATCGCCGACGGTCTGGCCTATGTCGGCGTGCTGTGCGTCGAATTCTTCGTTCTCGGAGACGGCCGGCTGGTGGTCAATGAAATGGCGCCGCGCCCCCATAACAGCGGCCACTGGACGATGAACGCCTGCGACGTGTCGCAGTTCGAGCTGCAGGTGCGCACGCTGACGGGCCTGCCGCTCAACCCGCCGCGCCAGCACAGCGTCGCGATCATGCTGAACCTGCTGGGCGACCTGTGGTTCGTCGACGGCGAAGCGCCGCAGGAGCCGCGCTGGGCCGATGTGCTGGCCCTGCCCGGCACCCATCTGCACCTCTATGGCAAGACGCAGGCGCGTCGCGGCCGCAAGATGGGCCACCTGAACATCACCGGCGATTCGATCGACGCGGTCCGCAGCACGGCCGATTTCGCCGCCGCGCTGCTGGGCTTGCCGATCCCGCTGTCCGAATGAAGGGGCGGGCGGCATGATCCGCGACGGCAGCGCGCACGACGCCATCGCAGAGGCCGCCGGGGTCCTGCGCGCCGGCGGTCTGGTCGCCTTCCCGACCGAGACCGTCTACGGCCTGGGCGCCGACGCCGGCAGCGACGCGGCCGTCGCCGGCATCTTCGCGGCCAAGGGCCGGCCCAGTGACCATCCGCTGATCGTCCACGTGGCGGCCGGCGTGAAGGGCAACGAGGCGCTGTCGCACTTCGCCCAGCCGCTGCCGTTGTTCGCCCGGAAGCTGGTGCGCGCCTTCTGGCCCGGACCGCTGACGCTGATCGTCCCGCGCCAGCCCGGCGTCGGCGCCGCCGCCGCGGGCGGCCAGGACACCATCGGCCTGCGCTGTCCGGCCCACCCGGTGACGCAGGCCCTGCTGGTCGCCTGCGCCGAACTGGGCGTGCACGGCCTGGCGGGACCCAGCGCCAACCGTTTCGGCCGCGTCAGCCCGACCACCGCCCTGCACGTCCAGGAGGAGTTCGGCGACGCGCTGATGGTGCTCGACGGCGGACCGTGCGCGGTGGGCATCGAGTCGACCATCGTCGATTGCAGTCGCGGTGCGCCGGTGCTGCTGCGGCCGGGCGCGATCACGCGGACGCAGATCGAGGCGGCCGGCGGCGAGCCGCTGCGCGACAAGGACGCGCTCGGCGCGCCCGACCCGCGGGCCTCCGGCACGCTCGAATCCCATTACGCGCCGAGCGCCAAGCTGCGCCTGATGGACGCCAAGGCGCTGCAGACCGGCCTCGACGTGCTCGGCGCGAGCGCCGCGAACATCGCCGTCTGGTCGCGCACGGCGCTCAACAGCCGTTCGCAGCGCGTGCTGCAGCGGCGCATGCCCGACGACGCCGCCGCCGCCGCGCAGCAGCTCTTCGCGGTGCTGCGCGCCTTCGACGCCGAAGGCGTCAAGCTGATCTGGGTCGAGACGCCGCCGAGCGATCCCGAGTGGGAAGGCGTGCGCGACCGCCTGCAGCGTGCCGCTGCTTGATTGTTGCTCGCCCCCAGGTTGGGCTCACTGCGTGTAGCCCGCCCACCCCCTACCGGGGGCAACACCAGCGGCCCGGCGAAGCCGGTTCCGCGGTGTTTCACCCACGGGCCTGGCTGCGCCGGCCAAGAGCTTCGGGCGCTCGTTCTGCGGCGCGCAGCCTGGAGGTGTGAGCTCCATTACCCTCCAGCGGCAAGGACTCCTTGGAAGAAGCCGCGCGCCGACACCATGCAGAAGGGCGGCACCAGCGTGCCGTGGTACGCCTGGACCACCGCCTGCGACTGGTTCGAGGCGGTGCCGCCGGCGGCGGCCGCGGTGTTGGCCTTGGCCTGCGCGAAACCGGCTCGTGCGGCCGAGAACGCATCGATTGCGCCGCTGTCTTCGAGGTCGACCACGGCCAGCGCTGAAGTCGGCATGCCGCGGGCGCGGAAGTAGCCGGCCGTGGCGCGCGTGCTCAGGAAGTTCACGGTCGGGTCGTTGGCGCCGCCGCACATCAGGACCGGTCGGGTCGGCAGCCAGTTGCGCAGGTCGTTCACCACCGCCGCCTTGCGGAAACCGAGCAGTGGCTGGCAGTCGAGCGGTGAACTGGTGCTCAGGGACGCCAGCGTCGCCGGCAGGGCGTTGCCGGCGCAGGGGGTGGCTTGGAGGTCGTTGGCGGCCCGCGTCAGGTAGCTCTGCCGGATCAGGTTGTTGGGCCCGTAGAACACGGCCAGCGAGGAATCGACGGGCCCCGGAACGGCGTTGGTGGGATAGAGCGCGAGCTGCGGCAGGCGCCCGGTGGCGAACAGGGTGTCGAGCGGCGTCGGGTTGGGCAGCAAGGTGTCGATGCCGGTGGCGTACTGGGCTTCGTAGATGTCGCTGGTGGCCGAATAGACATTGCCGAACTGCTTCTGCCAGCTGGTCGAGAGCAGCGGCGTGGACACCGTGGCGCCGAGCGCCGGCCAGCCGCTGAAGCTGTAGTCGGTCAGCAGGCTGATGGCCGAAGGCGCGGACAGCGGCGCCGATGCGGTGACCGTCTTGCCGGTGGCCTGTAGCTCGCGGTGCGCCGCCATCGCCACGTAGCCGCCCTGCGAATAGCCGGTGACGAACAGCGAGCCGGCGTCGCTGCCGTTGATGAAAGGCAGGGTCTTGCGCGCCGCGGTCAGGGCATCGACCATGTCCTTGCCCTGCTGGTCGCCGTTGAGGTAGGGGTGGTAGGTCAAGGTCGACTTGTCGTAGCCGGCGTAGTTCGGCGCCACCACCAGGAAGCCCTGGGCGACGAACATCGCCGCGACCGTGAGGCCCTCGTCGGCGGCGGGCTGGTTGGTATCGGTCCAGCGCGCGATGTTGAAGTCGCGCGCCGCGCTGATGCCGTGCGCGTACAGGACGATCGGGCGCGGCCCGTTGCAGGCGGCGTCGGTGCCGAAGGGGACCATGATCGCGGCGGTGGCATTGGTGGCTTCACCCTGGCCGCCGACGGTGCGGTATTCGAGGTAGCGCAGGTCGACGCCGCACTTCGGGCTTCCGGCCACCTGCAGCAGCGCCTTGCCCTGCGCGCTGGCGCCGAGCAGCGTCGTGAAATCGCTGGTCCCGATCCGCTGCACCCGTTCGGGCGGCAACGTGACGACCGAGCCACGGCCCGAATCGGCCGCGGCCGGCACGTTGAACCCGACGAAGCCGTCGTTTCCGCCGCCGCAGCCGGAAAGCAACAGGGCGACACCCGAGAGGGCGAGGGCGTGCAGTCTTGTCATGAACGTCTCCTGCGGTGCTGGAATCGAAGCGGCGTTCGATTTTGGGCAGGGCACGGTCTGCGCGCAAGCGGCGTTTACCTGCACGAGCGGTGCAGCCAGAGCGTTCAGCCGACGCGGGCCCGCCCCCGGGGAGGGCGGGAGGGCGTCTTTCAGTCTTGCGACGCCCAATCGACGAGGGCATCGAAGGCCGGCCGCGCGGCGACCGCATTGCCGTGGTTGGCGATCGCGATCACCACCCAGCGCCGGCCGCTGGCGCCGTGCACGTAGCCGGCCACACCGGCGGCGTCGCGCAGCGTGCCGGTCTTCAGGTGCGCGGCCCCGCCCGAGCGCAGGGCGCGCTTGCGCAGCGTGCCGTCGACGCCGGAAGCCGGCAGCGAGGACACCAGCTCCGGCATCACGGGCGAGCGCCAGGCCACCTGCAGCATCTTGGCCAGCGCGGCGGCGCTGATGCGCTCGTCGCGCGACAGGCCGGAGCCGTTGTCGAACACCGGCTGGCCTTCGCCGGTGCCGATGCGGTCGTTCCACCACTGGCGCAGGGTGGCGCGCGACGCCTCGAGCGTGCCCCGCTTTTTCTGCTGCAGGCCGAGCGTCAGGAAGAGCTGCTGCGCCATCACGTTGTTGCTGTACTTGTTGATGTCGCGGATCACCTCGGCCAGCGGCGGCGACTCGGCCTCGAAGGCCGGCCGCAGTTCGGCCGGCACGCGGCCGTCGCGCACCTGGCCCTTGAGCTGGCCGCCCATCTCCGCCCAGAGGCCGCCGACCGCGCGGGCGGCATAGCTGCCCGGGTCCGCATAGGCCACCGCCCAGGTCTTCTCGCCGCAGGCGGCGGGATAGCTGCCCGCGAAACCCAGGCGTGCCGGGTCGGCGAATTCCCCGCCGAGCGCGGTGCGCCAGTCGCCGCATTCCCCGGCCGACAGCGGCACCGTGGCCTGCGAGGCGACGCCGGCCAGCGCCGGTTGGTAGCTGACTTGCGCCGTTTGCGCACCGCGGTTCGGCGCGAAGCTCATCACCACCGACTTGAAGTTGATCAGCAGCGCATCGGGCGCCGCGTTGTAGGGGCGCTGGCCCTCGCCGTCGAAGGCGTTCGGGTCGCTTTCCGCCACCTCGAAGGCGCTTCGGTCCAGCACGATGTCGCCGTTGATGCCCTGGATGCCCAGCCCCTGCACCCGGCGCAGCAGCAGCCACAGCCGCTCGAGCACCAGCTTCGGGTCGCCCTGGCCCCTGATGTAGAGATTGCCCTCGAGCACGCCGTTGCGCACCGGGCCGTCCACATACACCGGCGTGGTCCAGGTGAAGGCCGGCCCCAGCAGGTCGAGCGCCGCGTAGGTGGTCACCACCTTCATGATCGACGCCGGATTGACCGGCACCTGGGTGCGCCAGGCCAGCCGTGGCACACGCACGCCATCGGCATCGGCCACCAGCATCGTCACCGCGTCGCGCGGGACCTTGGCGCGGGCCAGCGCGGCATCGACTTCGTGCGGCAGGCTCTGGGCCGCGGCCGGCAGCGTGGCGGCGAGTGCAAGAACGATGGCGAAGGTGCGGGAGACGCGCGAGGTGCAGCGCGCGGAAGGCAGGGCGACAGTCATGCGCGGATTATCCGGGGCCGCCTGAGGCTCGCGAGGCCGGCCGCAGCGCGCTGGCCGGCCACCCTGGATAATCCCTCGATGCCTGTTGTTCCCCGATTTTCCGCCCGCACCATCGGCATCGGCGCGGCCGTCGTCACCGTGGGGGTCTGGACCGCGTTCATCGTGATCGCGCGCGCGTCTGCCGGGCGCTCGTTGACGCCCTTCGACATCGGCTTCGCGCGCATCGTCGGCGCCAGCCTGGTGCTGCTGCCCTGGGGCGCCTGGCTGGTGCTGCGGGACCGCGCCAGCGGCCCGGCGACGAGCTCGTTCTTCGGCCTTTCGCCGCTGCCGCTGCGCCTCACTGCGCTGGCGGGCGTCTTCGGCGGCCTGGCCTACGCCCTGCTGGCCTACACCGGTTTCTTCTTCGCGCCGGCCAGCCACGCCGCGGTGCTGATGCCGGGCAGCCTGCCGCTGTGGACCACGCTGCTGGCCGTCCTGGTGCTGCGCGACCGCATCACGCCGCTGCGCGCGCTCGGCCTGGGGCTGATCGTGCTCGGCGACCTGTTCGTCGGCGGCGCCAGCCTGCTGCATGCGCTGGACGGGGGCGTGATCTGGAAGGGCGACCTGCTCTTCATGAGCGCGGCCTTCTGCTGGGCCTGCTACAGCATCATCGTGCGGCGGCACGGGCTCGAGGCCGTTCGCGCCACCATCGCCATCACCGTGTTCGCCTTCATGACCTATGTGCCCGTGTACCTGCTGCTGGTCGCGTCCGGCCTCGTCACGAGCCGGCTGGCCAGCGCGCCGGTGGGCGAAGTCCTGTTCCAGCTGCTGTTCCAGGGCATCGGCTCGGTCGTGATCTCGGGCATCGCCTTCACGCGCATGATCCAGTACTTCGGCCCGGTGCGCTCGACCATGATCACGGCGCTGGTGCCGGGCCTGTCGGCGCTCGGCGCGGTGGTCTTCCTCGGCGAACCGCTCTACTGGAACCTGATCGCGGGGCTGCTGCTGGTGACGGCGGGCATCCTCTTCGGGGTCCAGCGCCACCGTGCCGCAGGGTCCAAGCGGCCGGCCGTCGCGGCGGTGGCGAGTGCCGCGGGAGGGCGCATCGATGCCTAAGCTCCTGGCCTTCGACACCAGCACCGAGGCGCTGTCGATCGCGGTGCGCCACGACGACCTGCTGCTGGAGCACAGCGGCGCCGGCGGCGCGCAGTCGTCGGCAAGCCTGATTCCGCTGATCCAGCAGTTGCTCGCCGCCGCCGGCCTGTCGCTCGGCGAGCTGGAGGCGATCGCCTTCGGCCGCGGCCCGGGTTCCTTCACCGGGCTGCGCACCGCCTGCTCGGTCGCGCAGGGCCTCGGATTCGGCGCCGGCGTCCGGCTGCTGCCGATCGACACCCTGCATGCCCTGGCCGAAGAAGCCCATGACCGCTTCGGTGTCACGCGCGTGGTGGCCGTGCTCGATGCGCGCATGGACCAGGTC
>NZ_JBFUCI010000240.1:0-9761 GCF_056405335.1 Variovorax sp. P1_H12_2 | reverse complement strand
GCTGTGGGCCGCGCCGGCCGGGCCGACGTCGGCGAGCAGCGCGCGCCACAGGCGCGGCTGCCAGCGCAGTTCGTCGGCCACCGGCTGGGCACCGGCGCGGCCGGTGGCGATCAGGTCATGGCCTTCGGCCCAGCCGGCCAGCCAGTCGGCCCGGTAGACCTGGTACTGGTCGAACAGGTCGGCCAGGCGCTCGGCCAGCTGGTGGCGCTTGCGCAGGTCGGCATCGTCGGCGAGGAAGCGGCGCAGCGGCGCGAACACCTCCTCGGCCAGCAGCGCCGGCAACAGCCGCATCAGCCGCCAGACCAGCAGGGGCTTGTCGAAGGGCGAGGCCGCGGGCACCGCCTGCGCGCCCAGCACCGCGCGGTAGGCCTGCCAGATGAAGCCGGCCGGCAGCGCGGTCTGCAGGGCGGCGGCGATGCCGACGCCGCCCTGCCCGGCATYGCGCGCCAGCGAGAGCCTGAGCCACTGCGCCACGCCGTTGCTCTGCACCAGCACCCACTCGTCCTCCAGCGGCGCCAGCGGATGGCGGGCCATCCAGGCGACCATCAGGTCGCGCAACGCCTCCGGGTGGTTGCTGTGCACGGCCATGAAGCCGGGGGAGAGAACGGGGTCGGTCATTGCGCGGCGGGTCAGGACAGGGGCCGCAGAGACACGCCCATGTCCTGCCAATTCTGCGGGTGGCAGGTGAACAGCAGCACCTGGTGGCGCCGGGCGGCATCGAAGAGCACCCGCTTCATCTGCGCCAGGCGCGGGGCGTCGCTGTGCACCAGCGCGTCGTCGAGGATCAGCAGCGTGGGCCGGCCGGYCTGCTGCAGCAGGTCGGCGTAGGCGAAGCGGCTGATCAGGCCGAGCTGCTCGCGGGCGCCGAAGCTCAGGTCCTGCACCTGGCCCGACTCGCTCGCGCCGCCGGCCAGCGTGCGGCTCAGCATCCCGGGGGCGAGGCCGGCGTCGATCTGCACGCTGGCGCCCGGCAGCAGCAATGGCAGGTAGTGCTGCAGGCGCTCCTGCAGGG
Organism: Variovorax sp. P1_H12_2; assembly: GCF_056405335.1. NCBI lineage: Bacteria > Pseudomonadati > Pseudomonadota > Betaproteobacteria > Burkholderiales > Comamonadaceae > Variovorax > Variovorax sp. P1_H12_2. Next base: position 8,749 of record NZ_JBFUCI010000240.1, on the reverse strand, counting down.
GCGCCTGCAGACGGGCCAGCGTGGCCTGGCGCTTGGCGTCGAGCTTGCTGCAGAGCAGGTCGAGCGCCTCGGCGCGGCGCTGCAGCTCGGCGTGGCGGCGCCGGGCCTGCGCGAGGCGGCCGGCGAGCGCGCCGCGCTGCTCCTCGAGGCCTTGCGCACCGGCCTGCTGCAGGGTGTTCTCGAGCAGCAGGATGTCCTCGCGGCGCTGCTGGTGGCTGCGCGTCATCTGCTCGATGCTGCGCTGCAGGCGGTCGATGTCCTGGGCCACGATGTCGGGCCGGGCTTCGCGCACCTGGGCGCTGGCCTGGTCGATCCGCGCGGCCAGCGCGGCGTGCTCGGCGCCGGTGGCCAGCAGTTGCTGCTGCGCCTCGGCCTGGCGCTGGGTGCGGGCCGGATCGGCCAGCGCCGCCTGGGCCGCGGCATGCTCGTGCTGCGCGGTGCCGTGGAGGCTCTGCGCGGCGGCCTGCCGGCGTTGCGCCTGGGCCAGCGCGGCGGCGGTGGCCTGTTCGGTGGCGGCCGCCGCATCCTGCTCGGCCTCGGCCCGGTCCGGCGGCAGCACGGACTCGGCCGGGGCCTCGGGCAAGCGCACCAGGACGTCCTGCGCCGTGCGGATGCGCGACTGCGCCTCGGCCTGCGCGCTGCGCAGCGGTTCCAGCCCCTTCGGCGCGACGATGGCGAAGGCCTGCTCGGCCAGCCGCATCTGCGCGTCGCGTTCGACGACCGCGCTCAGCCGCGCCTGCGCTTGCGCGAGGTCGGCCACGCCGAGCGCCAGCAGCGCGGCCTTCATCTCCTGCTGCGCCTCGGCATGGCCGCGGGCCAGCAGGGCCAGGTCTTCGCCGCCCGGCGTGATGGTCAGTTCACCGCCGCCGGGCAGCTGGAGCGTGGTCGGTGCGTCGAGCAGCCGTTCGCCGCGGGCTTGCAGCGCCAGGCTGTCGCCGTGGATTTGCAGGCCCAGGGTCTGGCCCTCGGGCAGGTTGAACTGCAGGCGCGTGGCCACGGCCTGGCGCCGCAGCGCGGCGTCGCGTTCGGCGCGGTCGAGTTCGAGCAGCCGCTGCACCTGGGCCTTGCCGATATGGGGCGCCTCGGCGGCACCGGCGCGCAGCGCGGCCAGGCGTTGCTGGGCCTCTTCGGCGCGCTGCAGCGCTTCGGCGCTGCGGACGAGCTCGGCCTGGGCCTGCTGCAGCTGCTGGCGCAGGCTGTCGCGCTGGCCCTCCTGGCGGGCGATGCGCGAAGCCTCCCGGGCCGCGTGGGCGCGCGAGCGGGCGGCTTCGGCGTGCTGGCGCGCCGCGGCCACTGCGGCATCGGCGGCCTGCAGCTGCAGGGCGGCCTGATCCAGCGCCTGCCCGCGGACGGCGGCGTCGGACTGCTGTCGGGCCAGCCCGTCGAGTTCCTTCGCGAGCAGGCCGCGCGTGCCCTCCAGTTGCTGCAGCCGGGTCCGATCGGCCTGGAGCTGCGCCTGGCTCGCCTGCAAGGCCTGCTGGCGCTGGCGGGCGGCCACCAGGTCCTGGCGCAGCGCCTCCCAGGGCTGGGCGGCTTCGTCGGACCAATGCTGCTGGCGCAGCGCGGCGAGCTGGTCGACCTGCTCGCGGTAGGTGGCGATCTGCGCGTCGAGCGCATCCGCTTGCGACTGCATGGCGCCGATCGACTCCGCGGCCTCGAGATAGGCGGCACGCGGCTTGCCGGTGCCGGTCAGCAGCTCGTTGCGCTGGGCGCGCAACTGCTCCAGCAGCTCGTCGCCGCCGGTGGCGGCCAGCGTCCCGATCGCGGCGCCGACCTGCCCTTGCAGCGCGTCGTGCAGATGGTCGCGGGCATGGCCCACGTCCAGCTCCTGGCCGGTGCCCTGCTCCACCCACAGCAGGCCGGGAATGCCCCAGTGCTCGGGCTTGCTGGCGCCCTTGCCGGCGAAGGCGAAACCGAAGCGCTGGGCGAGATGGTCTTCCGCCTCGGTGCCGTCGAGCGTGCGCACACCGATGCGCAGCGTGCAGCGCTTCTTGCCGAGGAAGCTCTTGACCAGCTGGTGCGGCTGGCCGTCGAGCACGAAGTCCAGCTCGACCTGCGGCGCCGCGCCGCTGCCCTCGCCCCAGGGGCGCAGGTCGTCGACCGCGGTGGAACGGTGGCGCTCGAAGAAGGCGGCGCGGATGGCGCGCACCAGCGTGCTCTTGCCGGCCTCGTTGGGCGCGCTGAGGATGTTGAGCCCGGGCTCGAAGCCGCGCAGCTCCAGCGGCTTGCGGAATCGCCGCAGTTGCTCGACGCGCAGGCGGGTGATCTGCAGGTTCATGCCGGCGCTGCCTCCATCGCGACGATCGGCACGGCCGGTGCGCGCTGGACCAGCGCCGCGGTCAGCAGGGCGAGCGCGTCCTGCGCGACCCGGGCCTGCGGATCGGTGCCGCCTTGGGCCTCGCGCAGCTCGGCGATCACCTCGCCCAGATAGCCGTCGGCCTGCAGGCCGGCGATGTCCTCGTCCGTGGGCACCAGCTGGAGGGCCGACAGGTCGGATTGCAGATGGCGCGCCCGCGCTTCCGCGCTGCCGACCGCGGCCTGCAGCCGCTGCCGGCCCGCCAGGTCGATCCGGCCCTGGACGCGCAGATCGACCACGTCCTGCGCATCGAGCCCGGCCAGCTGCGCCAGCAACGCATCGAGGTCGCTCGCGACGTGCAGGTGGGCGCCCAGCAGTTGCCAGCGGAACTGGCCGACGGCCAGAGGTGTCACCTGCGGCTCCGCACCCGGCGCCGCGATCTCCACCAGCAGCGCCTGGCCGGCCTCATTGGCCTTGAAGCGATCGGGCTCGGGCGTGCCGGCATACCAGGTGCGCCCGTCGATGCGCTTGCAGCCGTGCCAGTCGCCCAGCGCCAGGTAGTCGAGCCGGGCACTGGCGGCACGCTCGGCCGCCAGCGGATTCGCCGAATCGATGCCCTCGGCCAGGATGCCCTGCACGCTCCCGTGCGCGATGCCGATGCGCAGCAGGCCGGCCGGCGTCTCGGCGGCGTCGAACCAGGCCGTCAGGTCGTTGTAGGTGTGGCGCTGCGTCAGCGGCGCCGGCAGCACCGCGAAGCCCTGCGCTTCGAAGAGCCGAAGTTCGGGCGTCAGCAGCAGATGGGCGTTGGGCGGCGCGGCGCCGAGGCGCTGGGCGCGGGTCCAGACGCTCTCGGCCAGGGCGGCGTCATGATTGCCGGGGATCATCAGCCAGGGACCGCCATAGCCCGCCAGCGCATTGAACAGGCGGCGCACGGTGCGCTCCGACACGGTCTGTGCATCGAACACGTCGCCGGCGACCAGCACCGCGTCGACCTGCTGCTCGGTGGCGAGCGCGGCCAGGCGCTCGACCGCGGCGATGCGCGCCTCGGCCAGGATGGGGGCGTGCTCGGGATCGAAGGTGGCGAACTGGCGCCCGATCTGCCAGTCGGCCGTATGAAGGAAGCGTGTCATGGTCCGTGGTGCCTTTGCGCCATTACATCATCATTTTGATGACATAAAATTATCTTTTTGATCTTTTATGGTGACGATCAGGTTACCATCTGCGCAATGTCGCCGATCCCCCGCGCCCAGCTCGAACGCCTGTCGTACATCGACTTCCGGCTGTACTTCCTGGGCCAGCTGCGGCGCTCCGACCTGGTCTCGAAGTTCGGCATGGGGCCGGCCGGCGCGACCCGGGACATCGCGCAGTACCGCGAAGCGGCGCCCGGCAACCTCGATTTCGACGGCACCCGCAAGCTCTACCTGCCGAGCGCCTCGTTCACTCCGCTGTTCGACCACGCGCCCCAACGCGTGCTCAGCGCGCTGGCGCAGGGCTTCGGCCAGGGCGCCGCGGAAGACCTCTCGCCGCTGCTGCGCTGCGAGACCCCGGCCGCCCTCAGCGTCCCGCGCATGGCGGTGCTGGCGCCCGTGACCCGCGCCATCCACTGCGGCAAGGCGCTGCGGCTGGTCTATCACTCCCTGTCCGGCGAACCCGGCGAGCGCGAGCTGGTGCCTTTCGCGCTGGTCGACTCCGGCGTCCGGTGGCACGTCAGGGCCTTCGACCGGAAGTCCGCCGAATTCCGGGATTTCGTGCTGACGCGGATCGAGTCGCCGGTCGTGATCGAGGACAGCGGGGTCGGCCGCGAGGAAACCGCCGAGCACGACGTCCAGTGGAGCCGCATCGTCGAGCTCGAACTGGTGCCGCACCCCTCGCACCCGCGCCCCGAGGTCATCCGGCGCGACTACGACATGCCCGGCGGCGTACTGCGCCTCAAGGTGCGGGCCGCCAACGTCGGCCACATGCTCAGGCGCTGGAACGTCGATTGCTCGCCGGACCACAGCCTGCGCGGCCCCGAGTACGCCCTGAGCCTCACGGACCCGCTGGTGCTCTACGGCGCCGCGAATGCGCTGCTGGCGCCGGGCTACCAGGCGCCCGGGCGCGCCGGCCCCGGCTGATAAACTTCAGGGTTCCCGCCAACGCGACCACACCCCAGAATCCAGCCGCTGAAAGCCCGCATCGCGCCTGGGCTGCCGGGCATCGAACACAGAATCCATGGACTACCCCGGCAACATCTTCGTGGTCGCGGCGCCCAGCGGCGCCGGCAAATCGAGCCTGGTCAAGGCCCTGATGGAGCTCGACTCGGCCGTGCAGCCCTCGGTGTCGCACACCACGCGCCCGCCCCGCGGCCAGGAAAAACACGGCCGCGAGTACTTCTTCGCCTCACACCCCGAATTCGACGCCATGGTCGAGGCCGAGGCCTTCGTCGAGTGGGCCCATGTGCACGGCCAGCGCTACGGCACCTCCAAGAAGGCGATCGAGGAACGCATCGCCCAGGGGGCGGACGTGATCCTCGAGATCGACTTCCAGGGCGCGCTCCAGATCCGCAAGACCTTCGCCAATGCCGTGATGATCTTCATCCTGCCGCCGAGCTGGGAAGAGCTGCGCTCGCGGCTCGAGCGCCGCGGCGAGGACAGCGCCGCGATCATCGAACTGCGGCTCCAGAACGCCGCAGAAGAGATGGCGCGCGCAGGGGAATTCGACTTCGTTATAATCAACGAGGTATTTGAGCGCGCACTTTTCGACCTGAAAGCGATCGTCCACGCTCAGCGGCTGCGCTATTCCGCACAGCGCCGCGCACGCGCCGACACCTTCGCCGCGCTGAACATCCCCTGAAACGACCCCAAAGTCCGCCCACCGAAAGATCCTCATGGCCCGCATCACCGTCGAAGATTGCCTCGTTCACATCCCGAACCGCTTCCAGCTCGTGCTGGCCGCCACCTACCGTGCGCGCATGCTGAGCCAGGGCCACGCCCCGAAGATCGAAAGCAAGAACAAGCCGGCCGTGACCGCGCTGCGCGAAATCGCCGAAGGCAAGATCGGCCTCGAGATGCTGAAGAAGGTCCCCGGCTGAGAAGTTGATGCTCACATGCAACAAGGAAGCACCGTACGCGGTGCTTTTTTTGTGGGCGAATGCGTGGCACCGGCCGTCACGCTAAAGTGCACGCCATGAGCGCGGTCGTCAAGCCCCAGTCCGGGACACCTCCTGCCCTGCGGCCGAGCCCCGCGGCGCTGAATGCGGCCGCCGCCAGTTTCGCCGCCCTGACCGACCGGCTCGACTACCTGGTCCCCGAGGACATCGAGCAGGTCCGCCGCGCCTACCGCTTCGCCGACGAGGCCCACCTGGGGCAGCTGCGCAACAGCGGCGAGCCCTACATCACCCATCCGATCGCCGTGGCGGCGCAATGCGCCGAATGGAAGCTCGACGCCCAGGCGCTGATGGCGGCCCTGCTGCACGACGCGATCGAGGACTGCGGCGTCACCAAGTCCGAGCTGATCGAGCGCTTCGGCGCCCCGGTGGCCGAACTGGTCGACGGCCTCACCAAGCTGGACAAGCTGCGCTTCAACACCCGCGAGGAGAACCAGGCCGAGTCCTTCCGCAAGATGCTGCTGGCGATGGCGCGCGATGTGCGGGTGATCCTGGTCAAGCTGGCCGACCGCACCCACAACATGCGCACGCTGGACGATGCGCCGCGCGAGAAATGGGCCCGCATCTCGCGCGAGACGCTCGAGATCTACGCCCCGATCGCCCACCGCCTGGGCCTGAACCAGACCTACCGCGAACTGCAGGACCTGTCATTCCGGCACCTGCGGCCCTGGCGCTACTCGGTGCTGTCCAAGGCGGTGGCGAAGGCGCGCGGACGGCGCCGCGACCTGATCCAGAAGGTGCAGCAGGAAGTCGAGACCGGCTTTGCCGCCGCCGGCATGAGCGTGCGCATCGCCGGGCGCGAGAAGACGCTCTATTCCATCTACCGCAAGATGGACGAGAAGCACCTGAGCTTCGCCCAGGTCACCGACATCTACGGTTTCCGGCTGATCGTGCCGACCGTGATCGCCTGCTACACCGGCCTGGGCATCCTGCACCAGATGTACAAGCCGCTGCCGGGCAAGTTCAAGGACCACATCGCGATCGCCAAGCTGAACGGCTACCAGTCGCTGCACACCACGCTGGTGGGTCCGTCGGGTGTCAACGTCGAGTTCCAGCTGCGTACCGAGGCGATGCACGTGGTGGCCGAGTCGGGCGTCGCGGCCCACTGGCTCTACAAGGCGGCCGAGCCGGCCGCGGCGACCAGCGAGCGGCTGGGCGCCAAGTGGCTGCAGTCGCTGCTCGACATCCAGGACGAGACCCGCGACGCCGCCGAGTTCTGGGACCACGTCAAGGTCGACCTGTTCCCCGACGCGGTCTATGTCTTCACGCCCAAGAGCCAGATCATGGCGCTGCCGCGCGGCGCCACCGTGGTCGACTTCGCCTACGCGATCCACAGCAACATCGGCGACCACACCTCGGCGGCGCGCATCAACGGCGACCAGGTGCCGCTGCGCACCGAGCTCAAGAACGGCGACGTGGTGGAGATCATCACGGCGCCGGTGTCGACGCCCAACCCGGCCTGGCTCGGCTTCGTGCGCACCGGCCGCGCCCGTTCCAAGATCCGCCACTACCTCAAGACCCTGGCGCACGCCGAATCCGAAGGCCTGGGCGAGAAGCTGCTGGCGCAGGCGCTGCGCGCCGAAGGCCTGGGCAAGCTGCCCGACGACGACGCCGAGCACCAGGCGCTGTGGGAGAAGCTGCTGCGCTTCACCGGCAACCGGACCCGCTCCGAGYTCCTGACCGACATCGGACTGGGCAAGCGCATCGCGAGCATCGTGGCCAAGCGGCTGATGGCGCTCCTGGCCGAGCGCGGCGAGAAGCCCGACGCGCTGATGCTGAGCCGCGAACGATTCACCGCGCACGAGGGGGTGTCGCAGGGCGCGGTCACGCTCGACGGCAGCGAGAACTCCTCCGTGCGCTTCGCGCTGTGTTGCCGGCCGATCCCGGGCGACGCCATCGTCGGCTACCTCGGGCACGGCGAGGGCCTGGTGGTCCACACCGACGAATGCGGCGTCGGCCAGCGGCTGCGCTACAAGGACAGCGAGCGCTTCTTCGCGGTCGAATGGGCCGACGAGCCGGTGCGCACCTTCGAGACCGGCGTGGTGATCACGGTGCGCAACGACAAGGGCGTGCTGGCGCGGGTCGCGGCCACGCTGGCGGACGCCGAAGCCGACATCACGCACGTCGAGATGGCCGACGAGACGCCGCAGGATTCGACCGACCTGCGCTTCGTGATCGCGGTGCGCGACCGCACGCACCTCGATGCGGTGCTGCGCGCAGCGCGGCGCACGTCGTCCGTGCTCGCGGCGGCGCGGACCGTTCCGGCGCCCTAAATCTTCAAGTCGGCGCAGGGTAGCTGACCGACAGCACCTCGATCTCGTGCACGCCGCCGGGCGTCGCCAGCTTGACCACGTCGCCCTCCCTGGCCTTGAGCAGCGCCCGCGCGATCGGCGAGATCCAGCTGACCTGCGCCTGGGCGCTGTCGGCCTCGTCGATGCCGAGGATGGTGACCTCGCGTTCCTCGCCGTTCTCGTCCGCATAGCGCACGGTCGAGCCGAAGAACACCTGGTCGCTGCCATGGTGCACCGAGGGGTCGGTCACCTCCGCCACCTCGAGCCGCTTGGTCAGGAAGCGGATGCGGCGATCGATCTCGCGCAGCCGTTTCTTGCMGTAGAGGTAGTCGCCGTTCTCGGAGCGATCGCCGTTCTTGGCCGCCCAATGCACCGCCTCGACCACCTTCGGCCGCTCGTTGTCCATGAGGTCGAGCAACTCCGCGCGCAGCCGCCCATAGCCGGCCGGCGTCATGTAGTTCTTGCCGCCCGCGGGCAACGGCGGCAGCGCTGCGCCCTCGTCGTCGTCCGCGTCGCTTTCCTTCGTGAATGCCTTGCTCATGCTCCGATGGTTGTATCACAGCGAAAAGCTCAGTCGGTGGTGCTCAGCACCTCGCCGAAGCCCTGCCATTGCGTGCCCGTGAAGCGCGCCAGCTGCCCCTGCTTGACCAGGAAGAAGTCGGTCGGCGTGGTGTTCAGCGACATGCCCGTCAGGAGCAGCGGCAGCTTCAGGTTCTTGATGTTGGCCGCCTGCCTCATCACGTTCTCGCGCGTGAGATCGTTGCCGCACTGCTTGAGGATCTGGACCATGATCTGCGCCGCCAGGTAGGCGTACAGATTGGAGGCGTCCTTCGGGTCGCCCTCCTTGTAGTAGCGGCCCATGAAGGCGCGCCATTCGAGCATCGCCGGGTCGTCCTTCCACTGCGGGTCGTTCGGGTCCTTGTAGTACTGCAGCGTGAGCAGGCCGGTCGACTTGTCGAGTCCGGCCGGCGCCAGCACCGAGCCCACCGAGGCGCCGACGTTGTTGATGATGTGCAG
>NZ_JBFUCI010000239.1:0-9775 GCF_056405335.1 Variovorax sp. P1_H12_2 | reverse complement strand
AAGGGGGTGGGCGCCCGACACGAAGTGCGGGCAACCTGGGGGTCAGCTATGAAGATGCGTCCGGGGACCCATGGCACCGGGGAGGCCGCCCTTGAACAGGCGATTGATCTGGTGCATCTGGCGCCGTGCGGCGACTTCGCCATCGACGGCGCTGAGGGCGGTCAGCACGTCCTGGCGCAGATACCAGAGCGCTTCGAGGTCGCCGGCGAAACGCACCCGCTGCGCAACGCGCTGCATCGTGTGGCCGCCGTGGACCTGCAGCAGTGACAGCATGGCAGTACGGACCTGGCCCATCTGGCGATCCGGGGAGCGGCGAAAGCCGAGGCCCGGAATGGACAGAAAGCGGAGGAGTCTGCTGGGTGACAGCATGGGATGCAGGCGTGTTGCCGAAAGCCTTGATGGACGCTACGTTAAGCCCGGCCCCCGAGCCACACAAGCGTGGAAACATCATTTCATGTTCAAAAACAACATACTTCACGAAACTGTTCGAGCAGTAGTCGAACAATTGATACCTAAGTTCTAATTTACGATCGAAAAGTAGCACAGCCGCTTGTGTCGAAATGAAAAAGCAACAGCTTGAGGTTCAGCGGGCCCGATTTGAGCGTTTGAGACCGTGTTTGGGCGCTGCTTTGCCATAATCGAATGGCGAGAGCTACCAAAAACTGCACAACATGGGCGCCAATTCCACTGTCGTATTTGCCGATCTGACGGGAAGTACCAGAGTCTTCGAGGCTATGGGGAATGCGCGCGCCACCGAAACCGTGACCCGCTTGACGCAGTGGATCGGCGGCGTCTGCGAATCGCACGGCGGCCGCGTCGTGAAATCGCTGGGCGATGGCGTCTTTGCGATCTTCGCGGAGGGCGTGAGCGCCACCCGCGCCGTATTGGAGATGCAGCGCAACCACCAGAAGCGGCTGCAGACCTGGCCGGCGCCCTTGCGCATGGAACTCCAGATCGGCGTGGCCAGCGGCGAGGTCGTGGAGGTCGACGGCGATTGCTATGGCGATGCGGTCAACCTCGCGTCGCGCCTCAGCGACCTGGCCGGCCCGGGGCAGATCTGGGCCACCGAATCGGTCATCGAACAGCTACACGGCGGCGAGGTCCGCCACCGCAGCCTGGGGCCGATCAACATCCGCGGCAAGAACGAGATGCCGGTGGTGCACCGCATCGACTGGCAGGACGAGGTCTCCGAATTCCTGACGATGCCGGCGTCGCTGGTGCAGCAGCCGCGCGGCGCCGATTCGTCCTTCGGCCAGATCGAACTGGCCTGGCTCGACGTGCGCTCGATGTTCCGCGCCGCGGAACTGCCCATTCATCTGGGACGGGTCGACGAGGCCCAGTTCGTGGTGAACGATCCGAGGGTGTCGCGGCTGCACGCCAGGATCGAGGCCCGCCAGGGCAGCTGCGTGCTGGTCGATGTCAGCACCTATGGCACCTGGGTGCGCTTCCACGGTACGGCCGGTGCCAGCGGCGAGATCGCGCTCAGGCGCGACGAGTGCGTGCTGCACGGCAGCGGGGAGATCGGCCTGGGTGCGCCGCTCAGCGATTTCAGTGCGCCGACCATCTCATTCAACACCACCGGCGGCAACGTGCTGCTGGCCCGCCGGGACCTGCGCTAGCGATCGACTTGGGCCGGCTCGATCATCGCGAGCACGCGGCCATCGCCGACGAACGAATCGCCGACCAGCATCCTGAAGCTGGCGCCGGGCTCGAACTTGGGTAGCGCGAGGTGCGGCGCCAGGAACTCGACGTCCAGCGCCTGCGCCGCGCCGCGTCGAAACCGCTCGTCGGGAGACACCCACCAGCGGGCCGAGAAGGCCTCGTTGCCGACCACCAGCGCGCAACGGTGTTCGCCGGCGGCGACGGCCACGTCCTCGGAGGGCAGCTTCGGCGCACGCAGCGTGAGTTCGACCTGGAGTTGAGGCTCGAACACCGTCCGGGCGTCGAAGGGAGAGGGCGCGGGCGCCGCAGGGCGCCGCAGACGCCCGATCAGCCACGTGATGACGTTGCCGATGATCGGCACCCACAGCAGCATCAACAGGGTTCCGACATCGCGTGCCGTCGAGCCGGGCGCAGCCCGATGCCGCATGACCGCGCCGCCCACCGCCACGCAAAGCAGGATGATCACGATGAGCTTGCGTCTGGACTGGATGGTTGTCATGGGAATTTCGGCTGTCGGGGGGCGGCTTGGGGCCTGAACAGGCCCTAGCTTAACGGTCCGGCCGGAAGGAGGGCGTCCGCCCCCACTGCCTGTTTCGGAGGCAATGAAGCGGAACCCCGCGCGGGGCCACGCTTCGGGCATCGGTGTCCCGGCACTTCACACAGTGTTATCCACAGAATGGCGGCACAAGTCGGCGAGGTGCCTGCGGCGCCGCCACGCTGCGTCTTGCCAGAACGCCTTTCGGCCGATGCGCCGGCCGCGGCGCTCAGTTGATCAACTGATTCTTCAGCGCGTAGTAGGTGAGGTCGCTGTTGGAAGCGAGGTGCATCTTCTCCATCAGCCGGCTGCGGTACGTGCTCACGGTCTTGACCGACAGCGACAGGTGCTCCGCGATGGCGCCGGCGGTCTCCCCGGTCGCCAGCTTGAGGAAGACCTGGAACTCGCGTTCGGAGAGCTGCTCGTGCGGCGCCGCGTCGGTGTTGCGGTCGAGCTGGCGCGCCAGAAGCTCGGCCACGCCCGGCGTGATGTAGCGCCTTCCGAGCGAAATCGTGCGGATCGCCTCGACGATTTCCTGCGGATCGCACTCCTTGTTGAGATAGCCGCTCGCGCCCTGGCGGATCAGGCTCATCGCGTAGTGCTCCTCCGGATAGCCGCTCAGGATCAAGATGCCGGTGTCGGGGGCCTTGGCACGAACCATCGCGATGGCGTCGATGCCGCTCTGGCCTGGCATCGAAAGGTCCATGACCAGGACGTCGATCTCGTGATTGCGCACCAGGTCGATCGCTTCGCGCCCGTTGGCAGCCTCGCCGACCACGCGCAGGTCCACGTGCTGCGAGAAGAAGTCGCGCAGGCCCGAACGAACGATGGCATGGTCATCCACGATTCCGATCTTGATCACCGCTGTCTCCTCGAGTTGTTGGAGGTGGAGAGCTTGCGGGCTGGAGCAGGCGCTTTGCGTCTCCCGAGGGCCCGAGAACGCGTAGGAGAGACGCGACTTCAGCCCGGGCGGATGGATGACACGCGATGCGCGCCTCGCCCCCTCGCCGGCATCGAAGCCGGGGCTGCGACTGGCCGGGTGCCGGTCAGTGCAGCAGCGCAAAGACCGCGGCCGCGGCGGCCAGGCCGCCCAGCACCAGCCAGCTCTTCGAGAAACGCGGCGCGCGGTTCGCCCGGTAACTCTCGAGACGAGCGGGGAGGGTCCGCGAATCCTCCGTCGAGCTGCGGGGGGTGGGGCGTTCGTCGCCGGCAACGGCTTTGGGGTCGGAAGGCACTTGTCTCATGCGGACCGCATTATTCCTTCGAACCGCCGCTGGCGCGAGAGGGCAAACGACTGGTTTGCTGGTCATCATCGAGGAGCGCTCCGCACCCGTCGGCGTCGGATGGGCGCGACAGCGGCAGCACGGAAATCCGATCTCGGGCGTCAGATTCGATGTTTTCGTCGACGCCCTCACGCGACCGGGGGTGATCCCGGGTTGCGATGTGCCCGACTAGCGCAGAGGCTTCGATCATCAGAACTCTGAAAACCCGGAATGACACCCGAGGCGTCGTTCGATGCAAGGCCGGTCCTCGCACGCGCGCGGGTGTCGTTGCGCGCAGAACCCGGCCGCGACCCGGCGCCAGGTGAAGTCGAGGAGGACGCGCCCGCCTTGCGCAACCGCTGGATCCTGGGCCAGCTGACCCGGAGCTTCCTGCGCCAGTCGCGCGCGCGCCAGCCGCTGGCCGTGCTGCTGATCCTGACGATGGCGGCGATCTGCTGGGGCCAGGGGAACCACCTGGCGGTGTCGGCCTGGCTGGTCGCGGGGTTGCTGATCGCGGCGATGCGCTGGCGGGTCGGGCAGGTCTACCTGCGCGACCACCAGGGCGCCGGCCTCGACGCCCTGGCCCTGCTGCTCGCCAGGGCGGCGCCCGTCTTCATCCTGGAGGCGCCGTTCTGGGGTGCGTCGGTGCTCCTGTTCTTCGGCCGCCTTCCGGAGGTGAACCAGTTCGGCTGCTGGCTGGTGCTGACCTTGGTCGTCTACGGGCCCCTCACCCGCCTGGCGCTGGTGCCGTTCGTGTTCCATTGGTCGGTCAATTCGCTCTTCATCGTCATGTTGGCCTGCGTCCTGTACGGGGTCGTCCGCGGGCCGATGCTGGGCTCGGTGAACGACTGGTTCGTGGCGCTCACGCTGCTGCACTGGGCGGTGATCGTCGGGCTGGGCAGGGCGGTCCATGCCAACCAGGAGGAGCACTTCGGCCTTCAATACGACCTGGCCCTGAAGGAGCGGCAGGCCACCGAGGCGGTAAAGACCAAGAATCGCTTCCTCGCGGCCGCGACCCACGACATGCGCCAGCCGGTCTCGGCGCTGGCGCTGTACGCCGACTTCCTCAAGGACAACCCGGAGACGCACGCCGAACTGGCGCCCAAGATCGCCAAGGCCACGGCGGCGGTCAGCCACCTGTTCGACTCCCTCTTCGACCTCTCCATCCTTGAAAGCGGACAGGTGCACCTGACGATCGAGCCGGTCCAGATCGCCGATATCGTGCGCGACCTGCAGCTGCAGTACGAGCCGCTGGCGCAGGCGAAGAACATCCGTCTGCGCGTGCGCGCGGGCCACGCGGTGATCCATTCGGATCGCGTGCGCCTGCGCCGGATGGTGGGCAACGTGCTGTCGAACTCCATCAAGTACAGCCAGGCCGGCAAGAAGATCCTGCTGGCCGCCCGGCTGCACAAGGGCGACGTCGTGGTCGAGGTGTTCGACCAGGGGGTCGGCATCGCCGCCGACAAGATCGAGAAGGTGTTCGAAGAGTTCTACCGCGTGAACGATGCTGCAACACCCGCGGTCGACGGCGTCGGGCTCGGGCTGTCGCTGGTCGCACGCCTGGCCAAGGCACTCAAGTCGGAAGTGCGGCTCGATTCGATCGCGGGCCGTGGCACGCGTTGCTCGATACGCCTCGGCAACCTGCTGCCGGGCGCGGGGAACCACGGCGAGGGGCGAACCCGCCCGTAGCCTTGCCGCTGCCGTCAGGCGGCGGCCTGGTGGACCGAGCGCGCGACCGCGACCACGTGGTCGACAGTGAAGCCGAACGCCTTCTGCAGTTCGGCGAGCGGTGCCGAGGCACCGAAGGTCTGCATGCCGACCACCTTGCCGATCGAGCCGACGTAGCGCTCCCAGCCGAAGGCCGAGGCCTGTTCGATGGCCACGCGCGCGGTCACGGCAGGCGGCAGCACGGCGGCGCGGTAGGCCGGCGTCTGCTGCTCGAACAGGTCCCACGACGGCATCGACACCACGCGCGATCGCAGGCCCTGGGCCAGCAATTGCTCGTGCGCCTGCAAGGCCAGGCTGACCTCGCTGCCGCTGGCGATCAGGATCAGGTCGGGGGCGCCGTCACCCGGCGGCTCGGCCAGCACGTAGGCGCCTTGCGCCACGCCGGAGGCCGGGGCGAGCCGGCTGCGGTCGAGCGTCGGCAAGGGCTGGCGCGAGAGCACCAGCGCGGTCGGCCGGTGCTGCGACTGCAGCGCCACGCGAAAGGCTTCGACCACTTCGTTGGCATCGCCCGGACGCAGCACCGTGAGGCCGGGCATCGCGCGCAGCGACGCCAGCTGCTCGATCGGCTGATGGGTCGGCCCATCCTCGCCATCGCCCATCGCATCGTGCGTGAAGATGAACAGTGTCGGCAACTCCATCAGGGCCGACAGCCGGATCGCCGGCCGTGCGTAGTCGCTGAAGATGAAGAAGGTGGCACCGAAGGGCCGCAGCTTGGACAGCGCCATGCCGTTGACCGCTGCCGCCATCGCATGCTCCCGGATGCCGAAGTGAATGTTCTTTCCGCCCGGGCTCGCGGCCTCGAAATCGCCCGCGCCGGCGTACTTCAGCGTGGTCTTGTTCGAGGACCCGAGATCGGCCGAGCCGCCGATGAACCACGGCACGTTCTGCGCCAGCACGTTGAGAACCTGGCCCGATGCGTCACGGCCGGCCAGGCCCTTGGCATCGGCCGGGAACACCGGGAGGTTCCGGTCCCAGCCGGCGGGCAGCTCGCGCCGCTGCGCCTGTTCGATCTCGAGTGCGAGGGCAGGGAAGCGTGTCCGGTAACGGGCGAAGGCCTGGTTCCAGGCGCTGCGCGCGGCGGCGCCGCGCGCGCCGATGCCGGCCTGGAAATGCTCGCGCACGCCGTCGGGCACCAGGAAGCTGGCGTCTTCGGGCCAGCCGTAGCTGCGTTTGGCGAGGCGGACTTCCTCTTCGCCCAGCGGCTCGCCGTGCGCGGCGGCCGTGTCATGGCGGTGCGGCGAACCCCAGCCGATGTGGCTGTCGAGAATGATCAACGTCGGCCGACCCCGGGTCTTGCGGAAGGTCGAGATCGCCTCCTCGATCATCCCGGTGTCGTTGGCGTCGCCGACCCTCAGCACGTTCCAGTGGTAGGCGGCGAATCGCATCGCCACGTCTTCAGTGAAGGTGATCCGCGTGCTGCCTTCGATCGTGATGTGGTTGTTGTCGTAGATCCAGCACAGGTTCTCGAGCCCGAGGTGGCCGGCCAGCGACGCGGCCTCGGACGCGACGCCCTCCATCAGGCAGCCGTCGCCGCAGACCGCATAGATCCTGTAGTCGAACAGCGCGATGCCGTCCTGGTGATAGCGGTCGGCGAGCCAGCGCTGCGCCATGGCCATGCCGACGCTGGTGGCGACGCCCTGGCCGAGCGGTCCGGTGGTGGTCTCGACGCCGGACACCCAGTGGTACTCGGGATGGCCCGGCGCCTTGCTGCCGAACTGGCGAAAGCGCTGGATGTCGTCCAGCGTGACGGAGGGGGCGCCAAGCAGTTCGTACTCGGCATTGACCGCCATCGTGCCGCTCAGGTGCAGCACCGACCACAGGAGCATCGACGCGTGGCCGTTGGAGAGCACGAAGCGGTCCCGGCCGGGCCAGATCGGGTCCTGCGGGTCGAAGCGCATGACCTTGTTCCACAACGTGTAGACCAACGGAGCCAGCGCCATCGGGGTGCCCGGATGGCCGGAGTTGGCGGCCTGCACCGCATCGATCGACAGCGTGCGGATGGTGTTGATGGCCAACAGGTCGAGCTCGGCATCGGTCATGGTTCGCTCCGTGGATTCACGGCCCGCCGGGCTTTTCCAGATGGCCGCCGAACTGGAATCGCATCGCCGACAGCAGCTTGTTCTGGAAGTCGGCCTCGCCGCGCGAGGAGAAGCGCTCGTACAGCGCCGCGGTGAGCACCGGTGACGGAACGGCTTCGTCGATCGCTGCCTTGAGGGTCCAGCGGCCTTCGCCCGAATCGGAAACCCGGCCGGCGAACTTCGCGAGCGCCGGATCCTCGACCAGCGCGGTGGCCGTCAGGTCGAGCAGCCAGGAGGCAATGACGCTGCCGCGGCGCCAGACCTCGGCGATGTCGGGCAGCGCGAGATCGTACCGGTAGCGCTCGGGGTGGCGCAGCGGCGTGGTCTCGGCATCGACGTCGTGCTGCTGGCTGCCGATGTTGGCGGCCTTCAAGATGCCCATGCCTTCGGCGTAGGCGGCCATGATGCCGTACTCGATGCCGTTGTGGACCATCTTCACGAAATGGCCGGCACCGCTCTCGCCGCATCGCAGGTAGCCGTTCTCGGCAGTGCCGGCCGCCTTGTCCCGGCCGGGGGTGCGCTCGATGGTGCCGATGCCGGGCGCCAGGGTCTTGAAGATCGGATCGAGCCGCTCGACGGTCGCCCGCGGACCTCCGATCATCATGCAGTAGCCGCGCTCGAGTCCCCAGACGCCGCCGCTGGTGCCGACGTCGACGTAGTCGATCTTCCTTGCTGCCAGCTCGCTGGCCCGGCGAATGTCGTCCACGTAGTAGGAGTTGCCGCCGTCGATCAGCGTGTCGCCGGCGTCGAGGTGCGGCAACAGGTCGGCAATGGCCTGGTCGACCACCGCCGCCGGCACCATGAGCCAGATGGCACGCGGCCTCTCGAGCCTGGCGGCCAGGTCGGCCAGCGACGAGGCGCCGGTGGCGCCTTCCTCCGCGAGCGCACGGACCGCGTGGTCCGAACGGTCGAACACCGTGCACCGATGGCCATTCCCGAGCAGACGGCGAACCATGTTCGAGCCCATGCGGCCGAGACCGATCATTCCGAGTTGCATGCTGATGTCCTTGTGGTTCGACGACTGGTGGGTCCAAAGAGATCGACGCGGCGAGCAGCCCCCTGCAGCCGCATGCGGCGGCCGCCTGCGCGATCATGCGCTTTTCGACCGGCAATCGTGAAGGGCAGGCCGCGCGCCTCAATCCGGAAGCGCGACCGGAACATAGGCCCAGCGGCGATCGCGTACCACCAGCAGCGCGACGGTCCGACCCGGGGGCAGATGCTCGAGCGCCCGCCTGAAGTCCTCGACACGTTCGAGCCGCGTGTTGTTGATGGCGACGATGAGATCGCCCGGGCGAATGCCCTCGCTGCGTGCCAGCCCGGCGGACTCGCGGACCATCAGGCCGCCGTCGCTGCCCAGTTGCAGTTGCACCCGCTGTAGCGGCGACAGCTCGCCCAGGCGCAGGCCGAGGCCGTCGCCCCAGGCCGCTGCAAGCGGGATGCCCAGGGTCCGCCGCGGCGCAGGCTGCTCGGAGAGCGTCACCCTGAGCGACTGCCGGGTTCCTGCTCGCCATACGTCCAGCTGCCGGCGGGTTCCGGGCGGGAGATCGGCAACGCGTTGCACCAATTCGGTGAAGCGCGAGACCGCGACGCCGTCGAACGCCGTGACGATGTCTCCGCGCACCAGACCCGCGGCCTGGGCCGGACCGTCGGCATCGACCCGGACCACAAGGGCACCCTTTGCCTCCGGCAAGCCGAAGGAACGGGCCAGTGCGGGCGTCACCTCCTGGAGTTCGGCGCCGAGCCGGGCCCGGCGGACGCGGCCGGTGGCCCTCAGCTGCCCGGCAATCTTCATCGCCAGGTTGATCGGCACGGAAAAGGACAGCCCCATGTAGCCGCCGCTGCCGCTGTAGATCAACGAATTGATCGCGACCACTTCGCCGCGGCTGTTGAACAGCGGGCTGCCGGAACTGCCGGGATTGATCGCAACGTCGCTCTGGATGAAGGGAATCTCACCGGCGCCGCCGATGAGGCGGTCCACCGCGCTGACGACACCGGTCGTGACGCTGCCATGAAAACCGAACGGTGCGCCGATCGCGGCCACCCAATCGCCCGGTGCCAGCTGCGACGAATCGCCGATGACAGCGACGGGCAGGCCGGTGGCCTCGATCTTCACCAGCGCGACGTCCGTGCGTCGATCGGCTCCGACCACCCGGGCCTGGAAGCGGCGCCCATCGTGCAGCCGGATGGTGGCCTCGTCGATGTCCGCGACCACGTGTGCGCTGGTGAGGATCAAGCCGTCGCTCGTGAGGATGACGCCCGAGGCGACGTCCCTGATCTGGCTGACCTGCACGCTCGCGGGCAGCGACCAGGGCAGGCGGTCCGCGAAGTCGAGCTCCGACGCGATCTCGAGTTCGAGTCCTTCGCGGCTCTCGTCGCGGCCGACACGCAGCGTGTTGATGTCGACCACCATCGCGGTGCGACTCGCCACCAGCGAGGAAAACGCAGGCGCGGGCGAGCCCGAAGCATCGAAGGCGGGCAGCCGCGCGGCACCGCCGGCGCAGGCATTCAGC
>NZ_JBFUCI010000238.1:0-9813 GCF_056405335.1 Variovorax sp. P1_H12_2 | reverse complement strand
AGGCCGCCGCCGTGGCGTCGGGCCGCTTCCAGTAGCCCTGGAACACCTCGGGCCCGTGGATGATGATCTCGCCCGATTCGCCGACCGGCATCTCGATCAGCGTGTCGGGGTCGACCACGCGCGCATCGGTGCTCATGTAGGGGATGCCCAGGCACTGCTGCTTGGGGTTCTCGAAGGGGTTGGCGTGCGAGGGCGCGGCAGTCTCGGTGAGGCCGTAGCCTTCCTGGTACTTGAGGCCGAACTGCTCGTACAGGCGCTGCGCCACGGCCTGCGGCATCGCGGCCCCGCCGCCGCCGATGTAGCTCAGGCTGCTCAGGTCGTAGCTGGCGAAATTGGGGCTGGCCATCAGGTCGATGACCATGGTCGGGATGTTGGTCCAGCTCGTGACCTTGCGGCGCGAGATCAGGCGCCCGGCCACGTCGCGGTCCCAGCGCGGCATGATGACCAGCGTGCCGCCGACCAGCACCGTCGTGTGCATCATGCTGACCACGCCGGTGATGTGGAACATCGGCACCACGGCCAGGACCACCACCTCGGCCGAGCCCAGGCCCCACAGCTGGCTGGCGCAGGCGTTGTGCATCAGGCTCGAATGGTGGTGGACGCAGCCCTTGGGCAGGCCGGTGGTGCCGCTGGTGTAGGGCAGCAGCGCCATGTCGCCGGCACCCACGACGTGCTCGGGCGGCGCATGGCCGGCGCCCAGCGCATCGGTCCAGGTCATGACCGCGCCGCCTTCCAGGGCCGGCATGGGATGCCGGGTCAGCAGCCAGTCGCGCCAGGCCGGCGCCGGCGCCTCGTCGCCCGTGACTTCGGGGTCGAAGGCATCGGTGAACTGGGTGACGATCATGTGCGCCAAACGATCCTTGGGCTCCAGCGCATTGCTGGCCTTGGCCAGCTCGGGCGCCAGGTCGCCGGTGGTGATCGCGAACTTCGCATCGGGGTCGGTGATGTAGTGCTTGAGCTCCTCGGCACGGTTCATCGGATTGACCGGCACCACGACCGCATTGGCGCGCAGGATCGCGAAATGGGCGATCACCAGCTGCGGGCAGTTCTGCATGTCGAGGATCACGCGGTCGCCGCGCCGCACGCCCAGGGCATGCAGGGTGCCGGCGAGCCGCTCGGCCTGCGCCGAGAACTCGGCGTAGCTGATCTCGCTGCCGAAGAAGACCAGCGCGGGCTTGGCGGGATAGCGCGCGGCGTTGACCGCCAGGTTGTGCCACAGCGACGTCGCCGGCACGGTGATCGAACGGGGCAGGCGCTGGGGCCAGAACTTGTAATGCGGGCGATCCATACAGTCTCCTAAGTGCGTGCGAGCCTACGATGCTCCGTGACCTTGCCGCATCGGGGAAGCCCCGACGCGCGTCACCTGAGCGACTTCGGCCACAGGGCCGGCGCGACTACCGCCATCGACCGACAGACGCGGCGCGCGATCTGCCGTAAAAGGGCAGGCTCTCCACCCATTCGAAAAGGAGCTTCCATGGCCGCAGACAAGCACGCAAGCGTTCATTGGGAAGGCGCCGGCAAGACCGGCAAGGGCCTGATCAGCACCGAGACCGGTGCGCTGAAGGATTTCCCCTACGGCTTCGCGAGCCGCTTCGAGGACGACAAGCGCGGCACCAACCCCGAGGAGATCCTGGGCGCGGCGCACGCCGGCTGCCTGACGATGGCCTTCGCCTTCGCACTCGAAGGCGCCGGCCTCACGGCAACCTCGATCGACACCCGGGCGGCCGTGCGCCTGGCCAAGGACGGTCCGGGCTTCAGGATCGACCGCATCCAGCTCGAACTCGAGGCCGTGGTGCCGGGCATCGACGAGGCGAAGTTCCAGCAGCTCGCCACCGGCGCCAAGGAAGGCTGCCCGCTGTCGAAGGCGCTGGCCAGCGTGCCGGAAATCACCTTCAAGGCGACGCTCAAGTCCYGAAGCCCGGCCGCGGCAGGGGCGCTGTTTATGATCTCCTCGCAACGAGGAGACACCCATGAACATCGCCCGCAAAGGCATCGCCGCGCTGCTGTGGCTGACGGCCTCGGCCGCCGCCCTGGCAGCCTTTCCCGACAAGCCCATCAAGGTCGTCATCGGCTTCCCGGCCGGCGGTCCGCTCGACCAGCACGCACGCCTGCTCACCGACCGGCTGCAGGCGGTGCTGGGCCAGCCCGTGATCGTCGACTACAAGCCGGGCGCCGGCGGCTCGGTCGGCGCCGAGGCGGTGGCCAAGAGCGCGCCCGACGGCTACACGCTGATGCTGGCGAACACCGGCGTGGCGGTGATCAACGGCGCGCTGTACGCCAAGCTGCCCTACAACACRCTGCGGGACTTCACGCCGATCGCACGCACCGCGATGCAACCGCTCGCGCTGCTGGTGACGCCCAAGCTGCCGGTGAGCGACCTGCGCCAGTTCATCGACTACGCCCGCGCGCGCCCGGGCCAGATCAACTACGGCTCGGCCGGCAACGGCGGCATCAGCCACCTGGTGCCCGAGATGTTCAAGAGCGCCACCGGCCTCTTCATGGTCCACATCCCCTACCGCGGCAGCGCGCCGGCCTTCACCGACCTGATGGGCGGCCAGGTGCAGTTCATGGCCGAGTCGATCCCGCAGGCGGCCAACTACCACAAGCAGGGCAAGGTGCGCGCGCTGGCCGTGACCAGCGCGGCGCGCAACCCGGCGCTGCCCGACGTGCCGACCGTGATCGAGGCCGGCATCAAGGGCTTCGAGGTGGTCGGCTTCTACGGCTTCCTGGCGCCCGCGGGCACGCCCAGGGAGGTGGTCGCCAAGCTCAGTGACGCGTTCAGGCAGGTGCTGACCAGCCCCGAGGTGCGCGAGCGCATGGTGAGCCAGGGTGCGGACCCGGCCTTCCTCGGCAGCGAGGATTTCGCCCGGTTCCTGGCGGCCGAAACGCCGCGCTGGGACAAGGCGGTGAAGGCTTCGGGCGCCAAGATGGACTGAGTCGCGCAGCCGGCGACCTCCCCCGGATTGGGGATGGCAGGCATCCCGCGCTTCGGTCGCTCGCTTCCAGAAACGCGATCCGGCCACTAAGCTGAGGGCTTCCATCCGAGGGAAGTTCGCATGCAACTCCAGACTGCAGTCACGCGCCTGCTCGACATCGAGCACCCCGTCCTGTTGGCCGCCATGGACCTGGTGGCCGATGCGCCTCTGGCGGCGGCCGTCACCCGCGCCGGCGGCTATGGCTTCCTGGGAGGAGGCTACGGCGAGGAAGGATGGCTGCGGCGCGAACTCGCCGCACTCGTGCCCGCGGCCAGAAAGACCAACCGCCCGTTCGGCGTCGGCTTCATCACCTGGAGCCTGGCGCGCCAGCCCCGTCTGCTGGACATCGCGCTCGAACAGGGCCCGAGCGCCGTCTGGCTGTCGTTCGGAGACCCGGCGCCGTTCGCGCCACGCATCAAGGCCGCGGGCGCGAAGCTGGTGTGCCAGGTGCAGACCGAGGCGATGGCCCGCCAGGCGCTGGACGCAGGCGCCGACATCCTGGTGGCCCAGGGTGCCGAGGCCGGCGGCCATGGCGTCAGCCGCGGCAGCCTGGCGCTGGTGCCGGCGCTGGTGGACCTCGCGGGACCGGAGGTGCCGGTGGTGGCGGCCGGCGGCATCGCCGACGGGCGCGGCCTGGCGGCCGCCCTGATGCTCGGCGCCAGCGGCGTGGCCCTCGGCACGCGCTTCTATGCCACGGTCGAGGCGGCCGGCTTCGACGCCGCCAAGCGCCGCATCGTCGAGGCAAGCGGCGATGACAGCCTGCGCAGCATCGTCTTCGACATCTCGCGCCGCAACGTCTGGCCGGCGCCGTTCACGGGCCGATGCCTGCACAACGATCACCTGCGGCGCTGGGCCGGGCGGGAAGTCGACCTGATGCGTGCGCTGGGCACGGAAGGCGAGCGATACGCCGCAGCAAGAGCCTCGGGCGACTTCGACACGGCCGCCGTGATCGCGGGCGAGGCATCCGGCCTGATCCACGACGTCCCGCGCGCCGGCGAGCTGATCCGTCGCCTGGTCGAAGAGGCCGCCGGGTTGCTGGGCGCGGCGCCCGACTTCCTGGCGGAAAACAGCCGGCAGTCCCTGGCGTCGATCGAGGCGAGGTAGCGCCTGCGCAACGACGCGGCATGGCCATGGCTCGCGACCTGCAGGCGTTCTCTGCCGTCCTCGATGCCGAGGGGCCGTTGCAGGCCCTGGCCTATCTCAATGCCGGCGTCCCCCATCGGTACACCGCGGTCTATCGCTTTGCCGGTCCGGTGCTGAGGAATGTCCTGCTGCACGACAAGGAGGGCAAGATGAGGCCCGAATTCCTCGCCGCGGTGCCCTTCGACAAGAGCTATTGCCAGTTCGTCCTGCGCGATGAGGCCTTCCGCACCGACGACTCGTCCGCCGACGCGAGGCTGGAAGGCCACGCCTACCGGGAGGTGGTCGTCTCCTATCACAGCGTCCCCTTGCTCTCCCTGGCCGGTGACCTGTGGGGCACGCTGAGCCATTTCGACCCCGCGCCTCTGCCTCTGTCCGACGAGGAGTTCGCGCTTCTCGAGGGAGCAGCGAAGCTGCTGGCCCCCGTGCTGGCCGATATCTGATCAAGGCCTACACCTTTAGTGCGCTTCCATCGCGCGCAGTCGGTAGTAAAAATGGGTTACATGGAGTCCTTGCATTTTTCCCGGCGGCCCGACCCCGCGCCCGACGGTCTCTTTGGATGCCGGCGGCCCCGGTTGCCGCCCGAAGCGTCTGCGCGCAGGCAGGGCCTGCCCACCGCCGAGGAGCGCCTCCTGCGGCCGCTGAGCCCCGCCGAACTGGTTCAGATCGCCAGGGCCTGGAGGCGGCGGGGCGACGGCGCTTCGATCAGGGTTGCCGAAACGCTGGAGTCGCTGGCTGCCCGCCGGGCCCCGCCACCCCCTCCGACGCGCCTGTCGAGGCCGGCCTCGAAATCCGTGGTGCGGAGGATCTCGGAGTTCATGGGTTTGTAGCCGAAGGCATGTGAATTTTTTACACCCGAAAGGGCCGGACCGCGCGAAAATCGAGTTGCAAGTTATTGCTGCAAGTGCAATCAAGGTTCGGCCCGCCTCGTGCGGGCCTTTTTTTTTGGGGTCGCCCATCGGCGCTGGCGTCCAGGCAAGCACGCATCGTCGACACGGTGCAAGCGCAGAGGCACAGCTCTTGCATACCCGCTCCTGCGAAAGGGACGCAAGGCGGCCACGGCCGTTCCTTCACCCGACGATTCATCGACTACCCAGGAGCCCTGTCATGAAGCATCCCCAGCGCGGCATCGCGCTCGCCCTCGCCGCGGCCGCACTGCTCGCCACCGGCGTCTCGCACGCCCAGACCGCACTCGACCACGTGCTGAAGGCAAAGCTCATCAAGATCGCGGTACCGACCGACTACCCGCCCTACGGATCGGTCGACAAGACCATGACGCCGCAGGGTCTCGACGTCGAGATGGCGCAGCTGATCGCGGGCAAGCTCGGCGTCAAGGTGGAGCTGGTGCCGGTGACCAGCGCCAACCGCATCCCTTACCTCCAGACCCGCAAGGCCGACCTCGTGATCTCCACGCTCGGCAAGAACGCAGAGCGCGAGAAGGTGATCGACTTCTCGGCCGCCTATGCGCCCTTCTTCCAGGCCGTCTACGCGGCCAGGAGCCTCAACGTCAAGAGCTTCGCCGACATGGGCGGCAAGACGGTGGCCGTGACGCGCGGCGCGATGGAGGACCAGGAACTCGCCAAGGTCGCGCCGACCAGCCTGGAGTACAAGCGCTTCGAGGACAACAACGCCACCATCGCGGCCTTCGTGGCCGGCCAGACCCAGACCCTGGCCACCAGCGCCGCGGTCGCCGGCGACATGATGCAGAAGAACCCGCAGCTCGGCGCCGAGTACAAGCTGCTGCTCAAGGACAGTCCCTGCTTCATCGGCATCGCCAAGGGCGAGGAGCCGCTGAAGGCCAAGGTCAACGAGATCATCGCCAACGCCAAGAAGGACGGCACGCTCGACGCGATGGCGAAGAAATGGCTCGGCCGACCGGCCGGCGACCTGCCGGTCTGAAAGGACGAGGCCCCCATGCTCGTCACTTCGTGTACTCAACGCCCCCCGAGGGCGTGCAGTCCGCCTTGGGGCGACCCGGCGGCGGACTGAGCCATGGGCATCGAATTCGACTTCGGCGCCGTCCTCGGCCAATGGCCCCTGCTCGTCAGGGGCGTGCTGTGGACGCTGGCGCTCACGGCGATCGCGACCGTGATCGGCATGGCGGTGGGCGTGGGCTGTGCCTGGGCCCGCGCCAGCGGCCCCACCTGGCTGCGCTGGGTGGTGGGCAGCTATGTGGAGCTGATCCGCAACACGCCCTTCATCGTGCAGCTGTTCTTCATCTTCTTCGGCCTGCCGGCCGCGGGCTTCAAGCTGTCGCCCGAGGTGGCCTCGGTGATCGCGATGGTGCTGAACCTCGGCGCCTACTCGACCGAGATCATCCGCGCCGGCATCGAGGCCACGCCGCGCGGCCAGATCGAGGCCGCGGTGAGCCTGGCGCTCGACAAGGTGCAGGTGTTCACGCGGGTGGTGCTGCCGCCGGCCATGAAGAAGGTCTGGCCCGCGATGGTGAGCCAGATCATCATCGTGATGCTGGGTTCGGCGGTCTGCAGCCAGATCTCGACCGAGGAACTGAGCTATGCCGCCAACCTGATCCAGAGCCGCAACTTCCGCGCCTTCGAGGCCTTCATCGTGGCGACCGTGATCTACCTGGCGCTGTCGGTGGGTGCACGCCGCCTGTTGAACTGGGCCGGTCCCAAGTACTTCTTCGGAAAGTGAATCGCTCATGTCGGACTTTTCGCTCTGGGACATCCTGCGCAACCTGCTGCTGGCACTGCGCTGGACGGTGGCGCTGTCGCTGATCGCCTTCGTCGGCGGCGGCGTGGTCGGCGGCCTGCTGCTGTTCGCGCGGCTGTCGGGCGGGCCTGTCGTCGATCGGCTCATCGGCCTCTACGTGCAGGTGTTCCAGGGCACGCCGCTGCTGATGCAGCTGTTCCTGGCCTACTTCGGCATCGCGCTGCTCGGCATCGACGTCTCGGCCTGGACCGCGGCCTCGGTGGCGCTCACGCTCTACACCAGCGCCTTTCTCGCCGAGATCTGGCGCGGCTGCGTGGCCTCGATCCCGAAGGGCCAGTGGGAGGCCTCGGGCAGCCTGGCGCTGAGCTTTCGCGAGCAGATGCGCCACGTGATCCTGCCGCAGGCCACGCGCATCGCAGTGGCGCCCACGGTCGGCTTCCTGGTGCAGGTGATCAAGGGCACCGCGCTGGCCTCGGTGATCGGCTTCATCGAGCTCACCAAGGCCGGCAGCATGATCTCCAACGCGACCTTCAAGCCCTTCGTGGTGTTCAGCTGCGTCGCCCTGCTCTATTTCGTGCTGTGCTTTCCCGTGAGCCTGTACGCCAGGAACCTCGAGAGGAAGATCCATGTCGCTCGTCGCTGAAGCCCCCGCATCCGAAGCCGAAGCCGAACCCGCGGCCCGGCCGTCCGCCGCACCCATCGTGCGCATCACGGCGCTGCGCAAGTCCTATGGCAGCAACGAGGTGCTCAAGGGCATCGACCTCGAAGTCAAGCGTGGCGAGGTGATCGCCATCATCGGCAAGAGCGGCTCGGGCAAGAGCACGCTCCTGCGCTGCATCAACGGCCTCGAGGTGTTCCAGGAAGGCTCGCTCACAGTCGACGGCAAGCCGCTGCTGCACGAGAGCGCGATGGCCATGCGCGAACTGCGCCAGCATGTGGGCATGATCTTCCAGAGCTTCAACCTGTTCCCTCATCTGACGGTCGGGCGCAACGTGATGCTGGCGCCGACGCTGGTCAAGAAGCGCAGCCGCATCGAGGCCGCCTCGCAGGCGCGCAAGCTGCTCGCCCGCGTCGGCCTGGCCGAAAAGTTCGATGCCATGCCGGACCAGCTCTCGGGCGGCCAGCAGCAGCGCGTGGCGATCGCCCGCGCGCTGGCGATGGAGCCGGCGGTGCTGCTGTGCGACGAGATCACTTCTGCGCTCGACCCCGAACTCGTGGGCGAAGTGCTGCGGGTGGTTGAATCGCTCGCGGTCGAGGGCATGACGCTCCTGATGGTGACGCACGAGATGAGTTTCGCCCGCAAGGTCAGCGACCGCGTGATCTTCATGCACCAGGGCCGGGTGCACGAGATGGGGCCGCCGGCGGCGTTGTTCGGAAATCCGCGCACCCCGGAGCTGCAACAGTTTCTTTCATCGTTGCACGATTGAGGTTTCGCGGCCGGGGAACCCCCGGCCTGTGGCAAGCTCCGAGCCGTATGCCACTCCGCCCGCTTTCCTCCCGTCGACGGCTGCTGCGCACCTTGTTGGGCGTCGTGGCCCTTCCCGCCCCGCTCGCCGCGCTGGCCGGCTTCAATTTCTTCACCAGCGAATACACCGCCAGCCGCGATGAATTGCAGGCGCAGGTAGCCAAGCGCTTCCCGGTTCAGCAGCGCTATGCCGAGATCTTCACGGTGGCGCTGCGCGACCCACAGCTGTCGCTCGACGCCCGCAACAACCGGGCGGCGATCACCGCGGTGCTCTCGATCGCCAGCCCGCTGCTGCGGCCGCCCTCGGTGGAGGGCCTCGTCTCGGTGAGCAGCGCACTCAAGTACGACCCCGCTGCGCGTGCCGTGCGGCTCGACCGGCCGCAGGCCGACCGGATCGAACTGCAGGGCCTGACCGGCCGCGATGCCGAGCGGCTGCAGCAGATCGGCGCGGTGGTCGCCCAGGAGCTGCTGCGCGACCAGCCGCTGCGCACCTTCAAGCCCGAAGAGCTCACCGTCGGGCGCAAGACCTACGAGATCGGCGACATCACGGTCCAAGAAGACGGCATCACGGTGGTACTGAAATGACTCCCCCCCGGAGCGCCTGCGGCGCCTCCCCCTCGAGGGGGCGATACCAGCGGCCCGGCAAAGCCGGTTCCGCGCTATCTCTTGCTCTCCCCCTGCCTGGGCTGACTCGCACTTCGCGCCGCTTCGCACTCGGCCTCGTCTCTTCGGCCATGTTGATCGCCGGGTGTGCGGCGCCCCCCGCCGCCACGCCACGCAATGTCGATCTGCAGGCGCACCGCGGCGGCCGCGCGCTGGCGCCCGAGAACACGCTGAGCGCGTTTTCCCACGCGATCGAGATCGGCGTCACGACGCTCGAACTCGACATCGGCCTGAGCGCCGACAACGTGGTGGTCATCTCGCACGACACGGTGCTGAACCCCGACCATACGCGCGATGCCCGCGGCGACTTTCTCAAGGCCAAGGGACCGTCCATCCGCTCGATGACGCTGGCGCAGTTGCAGACCTACGACGTCGGCCGGATCGATCCCGCGAGCAGCTACGGCAAGCCCTTCCCCAAGCAGCTCTGGGCCGATGGCGAACGCATTCCGACACTCGCCGCGCTGTTCGCGCGCGTCAATCAACTGGGCGCGACCGCGGTCCGCTTCAACATCGAGACCAAGCTGGACCCGGGCCGCCCGGAAGAAACCGCATCCCCCGAACAGATGGTCCGCGCCCTGCTGGCCGAGATCGACAAGGCCGGCATGGCGCAGCGCGTGACGGTCCAGAGCTTCGACTGGCGCTCTCTGGCCCTCGTCGGCCGCGACGCGCCGGGGCTGCCGCGCGCCTATCTGACGAGCGCCCGGACGCTCAAGGACAGCCGCTGGACCGCGGGCTTGAAGATCGAGGACTTCGGTTCGGCGCCCAAGCTCGTGAAGGCCGCGGCCGGCGACGGCGGCGGTCCGGTGATCTGGTCGCCGGCCTACGGTGAGCTCACGCCGGCGCTGGTGCAGGACGCCCATGCGCTCGGCCTGGCCGTGCTGCCCTGGACCGTGAACC
>NZ_JBFUCI010000237.1:0-9867 GCF_056405335.1 Variovorax sp. P1_H12_2 | reverse complement strand
CGCAGCGACCCCGGAGTACCACCATGCATGAAGCCAGTCTGGCCGGCGGCATCCTGAAACTCGTCGAAGACGCGGCGCGCCGGGAGGGATTCCGGCGTGTCACTGCGCTGCGGCTGGAAGCCGGACAGCTCTGTGGCGTGGAGACGCGTGCCCTGCGTTTCGCGCTGGAGGCGATCGCACCTCGAACCTGCCTGGAGGGCGCGTCGATCGACATCCGCGAGCCGCCCGGCACCGCATGGTGCCTCCCATGTGGCGCCAGCGTGGAGATCCAGCGGCGCGGCGATGCCTGCCCGCGCTGCCGCAGCCATCAGCTTCAGGCCACGGGCGGCACCGAGCTGCGCGTGCTCGAGCTGCAAGTCGAAGATCTATAAGGAGACCCACCATGTGTGTCGTTTGTGGATGCGCTGAAACTGAACACGAACACGGCCATGATCACCATCACGGGCACGGGCACGGGCACGATCTTTCCCCCCACGGCGACCTGCATTTCGGATCAGGCGCGGCCCGCGTATCGGTGCCTGGCCTGAGCCAGGAGCGCACGATCCGGCTGGAAGCCGACATCCTCGGCGAGAACAACCGTATCGCCACGCGCAACCGCAGCCACTTCGCCGCGCACGGCGTGCATGCGCTGAACCTGCTGTCCAGTCCCGGATCGGGCAAGACCACCCTGCTGTGCGCCACCATCGACGCACTGCGGGCGCGCCACCCGGAGATGGACATCTCGGTCATCGAAGGAGACCAGCAGACGAGTTTCGACGCCGAGCGAATCCGCGCGACCGGCGTGCCGGCAGTCCAGGTGAACACCGGCAAGGGCTGCCACCTGGACGCGCCGATGGTCGCGCATGCCTTCGCGCAGTTGCACAGCCACGCCCATGACCCCGTGCACGCGGACGACCGCAGCCTGTTGTTCATCGAGAACGTCGGCAACCTCGTCTGCCCGGCCTTGTGGGACCTCGGCGAGGCCGCCAAGGTGGTGCTGCTGTCGGTCACGGAGGGCGAAGACAAGCCGCTCAAGTACCCGGACATGTTCGCGGCCGCCCGGCTGATGGTGCTCACCAAGATCGACCTGCTGCCTCATCTGCGCTTCGACGTGGCACGCTGCATCGACGGCGCGCGCCACGTCAATCCGGCCATCGAAGTGATCCAGTTGTCCGCCACCAGCGGCGAAGGCATGGGTGCCTGGCTCGATTGGCTCGCCGGCGCGGACGACGACACCGGCCCGCTCGGCGCCTGACGTCGATGCAACAGCCGCTTCCCGCCGTGCTGGCCTGCGGCGCATGGCTCAAGAACACCGCATGCCTGCTTGGGCATCGCCAGGCGCGCTGGTCTGCGCTGCACGGGGACCTGCAGGACCCGACAGCCTGCCGTCGACTGGAGGCCTCGCTGCGGTCGCTCGCGCGCGACGCACGTGACGCGCAGGCGCCGGTGGCCGCGCTGGCGCATGACCTGCATCCCGACTTCTTCAGCACGCGCATCGCCATCGCCCTGGCGCACGAGTGGGGCGTACCGGCAATCGCCGTGCAACACCACCACGCACACATCGCGGCCGTGATCGCCGAACACGACCTGGACGAGCCGGTCATCGGCCTCGCCCTCGACGGCGTCGGTCTCGGCAGCGACGGCACGGCCTGGGGCGGCGAGCTGCTGCGGGTCGACGGCAACGGCTGGGATCGCCTGGGCAGCCTGTGGCCGCTGGCGCTGCCCGGCGGCGATGTCGCGGCACGCGAACCCTGGCGCATGGCGGCTTCGGCCCTGCACGCGCTCGGCGCCGGCGACCGGATTGCCGACCGCTTCTCGCCGAGTGTCGGGCCTGCCTTGGCCGGCGGGGTGCAGCGCATGCTCGCCGCCGAGTTGAATTGCCCGCCCACGAGCAGCACCGGTCGCTGGTTCGACGCGGCGGCCGGCGCGCTAGGGCTGAGCGTGCGCCAGGCCCACGAGGCCGAGGCCGCGATGGCGCTCGAGGCGGCGGCCGCACGCTGGCTGGCCGGGCACACGGTCACAGCGACCGCCGCCTGGCCGGAAGCCGGCAACCTGCGGCTGCTCGATCCGCGCCCGCTGCTGGAGCGACTGTTCGCCTGGCCCATGCCGCAACGCAACGCCGACGAGGCCGCGGCCTGGTTCCACCTGTCGCTGGCGCAGGGCCTGGCCGGCTGGGCCGCGGCCGCGGCACGCCAGGCCGGGTGCGGCACCGTCTGCCTCGGCGGCGGCTGCTTCTTCAACGCGATCCTGCGCATCGAGGTGACGCAGGGGCTCCAGGCGCGCGGGCTTCGCGTACTTTCGGCCGGCCGTTCGGGTTGCGGTGACGCGGCCCTCGCGCTGGGCCAGGCCTGGGTCGCCGCCCACAGCCTGCGCGCACGAACCTTCCTCACCCCACGAAAAGCCATGCCATGTGCCTAGCCATTCCCACTCAATTGATCGAACTGCGACCGGGCGCGCTGGCGCTGGTCGAGCTCGGCGGCATCCGCAAGGAAATCTCGGTCGCGCTGGTGCCTGACGCGGTCGTCGGCGACTACGTGATCGTGCACGTCGGCCACGCGATCGGCCAGATCGACCCCGAAGAGGCCGAGCGAACGCTGGCGATGTTCGGCGCGCTGGCGCAACGCGATGCCGAGAACGGAGCGACCCTGCCATGAAATACATCGACGAGTTCCGCGACGGCGCGATTGCAAGAAGGATCGCCGACCGCCTGCACGCCGAGGCGCTGCCGCAACGCCAGTACAGCTTCATGGAGTTCTGCGGTGGCCACACGCACGCGATCTCGCGCTACGGCATCAGCGAACTGCTGCCCGCGAACGTGCGCATGATCCACGGCCCCGGCTGTCCGGTGTGCGTGCTGCCGATCGGCCGCATCGACCTGGCGATCCAGCTCGCGCTCGAACACGGTGCCATCGTCTGCACCTACGGCGATACGATGCGCGTGCCGGCTTCCGACGGCCTCTCCCTGGTGCGCGCCAACGCGCGCGGCGGCGACATCCGCATGGTCTACTCGGGCGCCGACGCACTCGAGATCGCGCGCCGCGAGCCGGATCGCGAAGTCGTCTTCTTCGCGATCGGCTTCGAGACCACGACACCGCCGACCGCGTTGACGATCCGGACCGCTCAGCAAGAGGCACTGAAGAACTTCAGCGTGCTGTGCTGCCATGTGCTCACGCCCTCGGCGATCACGCACATCCTCGAATCGCCGGAGGTGCGGCAGTTCGGCACCGTGCCGATCGACGGCTTCGTCGGGCCGGCGCATGTCAGCATCGTCATCGGCTCGGCGCCCTACGAGCACTTCGCGCAGGAGTATCGCAAGCCGGTCGTGATCGCCGGATTCGAACCGCTGGACGTGATGCAGGCGGTGCTGATGCTGGTGCGGCAGGTCAACGAGGGCCGCACCGAGGTCGAGAACGAGTTCACCCGCGCGGTGAACCGCGACGGCAACCTGCACGCGCAGGCGCTGGTCTCGCAGGTGTTCGAGTTGCGCAGCAGCTTCGAGTGGCGCGGCCTCGGCGAGGTGCCGTACAGCGCGTTGAAGATCCGCCCGGCATACGCCGGGTTCGATGCCGAACGCCGCTTCGGCCTCGGCTACCGGCCGGTTCCTGACAACAAGGCCTGCGAATGCGGCGCGATCCTGCGCGGCGTCAAGAGGCCGACCGACTGCAAGATCTTCGGCACCGTCTGCACGCCGGAGAACCCCGTCGGTTCGTGCATGGTCTCGTCCGAAGGCGCATGCGCGGCGCACTACTCGTACGGACGCTTCAAGGACATCGCGATCAAGGTCGAAGCGGAGGCGCAAGCGTGAACACCAAGAAGGACTACGTTCGCCCGCTCGACATCCGCCACGGCCGCGTCGACATGGGTCACGGCGCCGGCGGCCGGGCGGCCGCGCAGTTGATCGAGGAGTTGTTTGTCACCGCGTTCGACAACGAATACCTGCGCCAGGGCGACGACGGCGCGACTCTGGCGATTCCCGTCGGCGCCAAGCTCGTGATGGCGACCGACGGCCACGTCGTCTCGCCGCTATTCTTTCCCGGCGGCGATGTCGGCTCGCTTTCGGTGCACGGCACGATCAACGACGTGGCGATGTGCGGCGCGACGCCGCTCTACCTCGCGGCGAGCTTCATCCTCGAGGAAGGCTTTCCGCTCGCCGACCTGAAGCGCATCGTCGAGTCGATGGCGGCGGCCTCGCGCGCGGCCGGCGTGCCGATTGTCACAGGCGACACCAAGGTGGTCGAGCAGGGCAAGGGCGATGGCGTGTTCATCAGCACCACCGGCGTTGGCGTGGTCGCGGCCGGCGTGCGCATCTCGGGCGCGAACGCGCGCCCCGGCGACGTGGTCCTGCTCTCCGGCTCGATCGGCGAGCACGGCGTGGCGGTGTTCTCGAAGCGCGCATCGCTCGACTTCGAGACCACGATCGAATCCGACAGCGCCGCCCTGCACGGGCTGGTGGCGGCGATGCTCGCGGCCTCGAACGGCGTGCGCGTGCTGCGCGACCCGACCCGCGGTGGCCTGGCGACGACGCTGAACGAGATCGCGCGCCAGTCGAACGTGGGCATGCTGCTCGACGAGGCGGCGATCCCGGTGCGGCCGCAGGTCGAGGCGGCCTGCGAGCTGCTCGGGCTGGATCCGCTTTACATCGCGAATGAAGGCAAGCTGATCGCCATCTGCGCACCCGACTCGGCCGACGCGGTGCTGGCCGCGATGCGCGCACACCCGCTGGGCTCGCAGGCGGCGCGCATCGGCAGGGTCACCGAAGACCCGCACCGCTTCGTGCAGATGGAAACGAGCTTCGGCGGCCGCCGCGTCGTCGATTGGCTGAGCGGCGAGCAGCTGCCGCGCATCTGTTGAGAGGCCATGCCGCATGATCGAGATGACGCACGCGCCGCTGCGCATCCTGCTGCTGTGCCACAGCTTCAACAGCCTGAGCCAGCGCTTGTTCTGCGAGTTGCGCGCGCTGGGCTGCGAGGTCTCGGTCGAGTTCGACATCGCCRATCGCGTCACCGAGGAGGCGATCGAACTGTTCCGCCCCGCACTGGTGATCGCGCCGTTCCTGAAGCGGCTGATCCCGGCCTCGGTGTGGCAGCGCCAGCCCTGCCTGATCGTGCACCCCGGTCCGGTTGGCGACCGCGGCCCCGCGGCGCTCGACTGGGCGGTGCGTGAAGACCACGCCGGCTGGGGGGTGACCGTGCTGCAGGCGAACGAGGCCTTCGATGCCGGCCCGGTGTGGGCCCACGCAGGCTTCGCGATGCGGGCCGCCGCGAAGGGCAGCCTTTACCGGCGCGAAGTGACCGGGGCGGCGGTCGATGCGGTCCTGCGCAGCGTGACGCAATTCGCGGCCGGCGGCACCGGCGGCGAACGGCCAGGCGAGCAAAGGGCCTCGATCTGGCGCGGCCCGCTGCGCCAGGCCGAGYGGCGCATCGACTGGTCGGGCGACACGACGGCCACCGTGCTCGCGAAGATCCGCAGCGCCGATGGCCAGCCCGGCGTCCAGGACCAGCTCTTCGGCCAGCCCTGCCACCTGTTCGATGCCCACCCGGCCACCTCGCAGGCGCTTGCCACGCCACCGCCCGGCGCTTTGATCGGACGCCGCGACGGCGCCGTGCTGCGCCGCACGACCGATGGGGCGGTCTGGATCGGCCAGGCGAGCCTTTCCGCGGCCTGCGGCGGCAAGGCTTTCAAGCTGCCTTGCGAACTCGCGTTCGGCGCCGCCTTCGAGGCGCTGCCTGCGCTGCCAGTGCCGCTGGAGCGGGCGAGCGACGAGTGGGGCGAGATTCGCTACCGTGAATTCGGCACGCCGGGCGCGCGCGTCGGCTGCCTGTCTTTCGAGTTCTACAACGGCGCGATGTCGACCGCGCAATGCCGCCGCCTGCTCGCCGCCTGGCGCGACGCCGCCAGCCGCGACACCCGCGTGCTGATGCTGCTGGGCGGCGCCGACTTCTTCAGCAACGGCATCCACCTGAACTGCATCGAGGCGGCGGCGCACCGCGAGGGCGACAGCGCCGCCGACGAATCGATGCGCAACATCGAGGCGATGGACGACCTTGCCGAAGCCGTCATCCGCACCACCGACCGGTTGACCATCGCGCTGCTGCGCGGCAACGCCGGTGCCGGCGGGGCTTTTCTGGCGCTCGCGGCCGACGAGGTCTGGGCACACCGCGGGGTGGTGCTGAACCCGCACTACAAGAACATGGGCAACCTGTACGGCTCGGAGTACTGGACCTATCTGCTGCCGCGCCGCCTCGGCGCCGAGGGCGCGATCGCACTGATGTCCAGCCGCCTGCCGCTGGGCGCGCCAGAAGCCCTGTCGATCCGACTCATCGACCGGTGCATGGGTGAAACCGCGACCGATCTCGAAGCGCTGGCAATCACCGAGGCGTTGGCACTCGCCGCAGCGCACAATATCGACGATCGAATAACTGCGAAGGCACGGCGGCGCGCTGCTGACGAGGCAGCACGCCCTCTCGCCGACTACCGCCGCCATGAGCTTTCACGCATGCATCGCAATTTCTACGGCTTCGACCCGAGCTTTCACATCGCGCGGTACCACTTCGTCCACAAGCTGCCGACGGCATGGACGCCCCGGCACCTGGCCCGGCACCGCGAAGGCGTGAAGGCCGCGAGCCCCGGATGACGCCCGTGACATCGATGCCGACCGTTCTGGTCGTCGATGACGAGGTTCGCTCTCAGGACGCGATCCGTCGCACGCTCGACGAGGAGTTCATCGTGCTGACGGCCGACGATGCAGGCCAGGCCCGCCAGCAGCTCGAACGCCAGCCGGTCAGCGTGATCCTGTGCGACCAGCGCATGCCCGGCGAGACCGGGGTCACCTTCCTGAAGGAAGTGCGCGAGCGCTGGCCCGACACCGTGCGCATCGTGATCTCGGGCTATACCGATTCCGAGGACATCATCGCCGGCATCAATGACGCGGGCATCTACCAGTACCTGCTCAAGCCGTGGATCCCCGACCACCTGCTGAGCACCGTGCGCGAGGCGGCGGAAGCCCAGACGCTCCAGCGCGACATGAACCGGCTCGACCTGGAGCTGCGCACCAGCACGCCGGTACTGCGGCGCCGGGCCGCCAACAAGCTGGATCGGGCGCGCAACGCCTTCGACTTCGACCGCATCGAGCGCGCGGACGGCAGTCCGCTCGATGCGGTGTGCGAGTTGGCGGCACGCGTGGCACGCTACGACCTCAGCCTCCTGGTGCTGGGCGAGTCGGGCTCCGGCAAGGAATTGCTGGCGCGCGCGGTGCATTACGCCAGCCCGCGCGCGGCCGGACCGTTCGTGGTCGAGAACTGCGCGGCGATTCCCGATACGCTGCTCGAGTCGGAGCTGTTCGGCCACAAGCGGGGCGCTTTCACCGGCGCGTTCGATGACCACGTGGGACTGTTCCAGCGCGCCAACAGCGGCACCGTCTTTCTCGACGAGATCGGCGAAACCTCGGCGGCGTTCCAACTGCGCCTGCTGCGCGTGCTGCAGGAGGGCGAGGTGCGACCCGTGGGCTCGCCGCGCACCGTGCCGGTCGACGTGCGCGTGATCGCGGCGACCCACCGCAACCTCGAACAGCGGGTGCACGAAGGGCACTTCCGCGAGGATCTGTTCTACCGCGTCGCCTGCGTGACGATCACGGTCCCGCCGCTGCGCGAACGCGGTGGCGACATCGGGCCGATCGCTCGGCGGCTCGTGAGCGAGGTCGGCGTGGCGCTGGGGCGCCCTGGCGCCGCGCTCTCGGACGAGGCGATGGCCTGCCTCATGGCCTACCCCTGGCCCGGCAACATCCGCGAGCTGCGCAACGAGATCTCGCGCGCGGTGGCGCTCAGTGCCGACGATCTGATCGATGGCACCGCTTTTTCGTCGCGGGTCCTGCAGGGCCAGGCCGGGCGCACGGTCACGGCCGGCTCGACACCCCTGCCGGCCAGCGGTACGCTGGCCGAACGCCTCGATGCCATCGAGGCCATGGTGCTGCGCGAGACGCTGTTGCGGCACCGCTGGAACAAGACGCGCGTGGCCAAGGAACTGGGGCTCTCGCGGGTCGGGTTGCGTGGCAAGATGGCCCGCTTCGGGCTGGAAGGTTGAACCGATGGACAAGATGCCCCACTTCAATGTCCTGTGGCTGCAGTCGGGTGGCTGCGGCGGCTGCAGCATGTCGCTTCTGTGCGCCGACACGGCCGACTTCCACGGCCAACTGCGCGATGCCGGCATCAACCTGCTGTGGCACCCGTCGCTGTCGCTCGAAAGCGGCACCGAGTTGATCGACCTGCTCGAACGCGCCATCGATGGCCGCCTTCGTGTCGACGCGCTGTGCATCGAAGGATCGTTGCTGCGGGGTCCGAACAACACCGGCCGCTTCCATGTCCTCGCCGGCACCGGCATCCCGATGATCGACTGGGTCCGCCGGCTGGCTGCGACGGCGCGGCAGGTCGTCGCGATCGGCAGTTGCGCGGCCTGGGGCGGCATCACCGCAGGCGGGAGCAATCCGACCGATGCCTGCGGCCTGCAATACGACGACGATCGCCCCGGCGGCCTGCTCGGCGCGGCATTCCGTTGCGCCAGCGGCTTGCCGGTCATCAACGTGGCGGGCTGCCCGACCCATCCGGGGTGGGTCATCGACAGCCTGATGGCGCTCGCCGCCGGCCAGTTTTCCGCTGCCGACCTGGACTCCTTGAACCGGCCCCGCTTCTATGCCGACCAGCTGGTGCACCACGGCTGCACCCGCAACGAGTACTACGAGTTCAAGGCCAGCGCCGAGAAGCCGTCCGACCTCGGCTGCATGATGGAGCACATGGGCTGCAAGGGCACCCAGGTGCATGCCGACTGCAACACACGGCTCTGGAACGGGGAAGGCTCCTGCACCCGCGGCGRCTATGCCTGCATCGCCTGCACCGAGCCGGGCTTCCAGGAGCCCGGCCATCCATTCCACGAGACGCCCAAGATCGCCGGCATTCCCATCGGCCTGCCGACCGACATGCCCAAGGCCTGGTTCGTCGCGCTGGCGTCGCTGTCGAAATCGGCCACGCCCAAACGCGTGAAGACCAACGCCACCGCGGACCATATCAAGGTGGCGCCCGCGGTGCGCAAGACGCGCCTGCGCTAGCGTGCCGCCATGACCCGCCTGCTGGTCGGCCCTTTCAATCGCGTCGAGGGTGACCTCGAGGTCACGCTCGACATCGAGGATGGACGGGTGTCGTCCGCGCGCGTGAATTCGCCCATGTATCGGGGGTTCGAGCAGATCCTGCAGGGAAAGCGGCCACATGACGCACTGGTCTATGTGCCCCGAATCTGCGGCATCTGCTCGGTGTCGCAGTCCGTCGCCTCGGCCCGCGCTCTCGCGGACATGGGCGGGCTGAGAATGCCGCCGAACGGCCAGCACGTGACCAACGTGATCCTCGCCACCGAAAACCTGGCCGACCACCTGACGCATTTCTACCTGTTCTTCATGCCCGACTTCACGCGAGCCGTGTATGCCGGGCGGACGTGGCATGCCGAAGCCCTGCGTCGGTTCGACCCGACCACCGGCGAGCAGGCGCGTCGGGCCATCGCGGCGCGGCAGCGCTGGTTCACGATGCTCGGCCTGCTTGCCGGCAAGTGGCCGCATACGCAGAGCATCGAGCCCGGCGGCTCCACGCGCGCGGTCGATGGCGCCGAGCGCACGCGCCTGCTGGCGCGTATCCGGGAGTTCCGGCGCTTCCTGGAGCAGCAGTTGTTCGCGGCGCCGCTGCAGCAGGTGCTGTCCCTCGCCAGCGCCGACGCGCTGTGGGCCTGGGATGCCCAGGCCCCCCTGCAGGGCGATTTCCGGATGTTCCTGGCCATCGCACGCGACACCGGCCTGATGGGCCTGGGTAGCGGCCCGGGCCGCTACCTGAGCTACGGCGCCTACCCCCAGCC
>NZ_JBFUCI010000236.1:0-9910 GCF_056405335.1 Variovorax sp. P1_H12_2 | reverse complement strand
GGGGGCTCAGGCCGGCGCCGGGCCGCCCCAAGGCGGCCTGCGGCCCCCTCGGGGGGCAGCGACCACACGCAGTGAGGGAGCGTGGGGGCTCAGGCCGGCGCCGGGCCGCCCCAAGGCGGCCTGCGGCCCCCTCGGGGGGCAGCGACCACACGCAGTGAGGGAGCGTGGGGGCCTTTCACTCTTCGACTGTATCGCCGTCCTTGCGAATCGAGTCGCGGTCGCGGCGGCCGTAGAGCCGGCCCAGGGTGCTGTCGAGCGCGCGCTTGAGCTTGTCGCAGGCGCCGCGGAAGGCCTCGTCGAGGTTGGGTGCATGGTGGCTCACCGCCAGCGGTTGATGGCGGGCCAGGCGGGCCTCCATCACGCAACGCTTGTCGCCACCACCACTGGCGTCATGGTTTTCGTCGCTCAAGTGGATCTCGACGCGCGTCACATCGGCGACGAAGCGGGCGAGGGTCTGGCGCATTTCGCTGTCGGCCCAGCGCTCCAGGGCGTCCTTGTTCTCGATGCCGTTGCTGGTGTTGACTTGGATCTGCATGGCATGTCCTTTCTGCAAGCCCTGACTGTGCACCCTTCGGACACGGCTGTACGTAAGCATTTGGGCAACGCGTCCGTGGTCGGAACGACGCCCCGCGCGGGCCAGCGACAATCCGGAGCCACCCCGCATACAAAGAAAGAACTCCGATGGCCATCCAGTGGTTCCCCGGTCACATGCACCTGACCCAGAAGGCCATCGCCGAGCGGATCAAGGACATCGACGTCGTCATCGAATTGCTCGACGCCCGGTTGCCCGGTTCCAGCGCCAACCCGAAGCTGGCCGAACTCACCGGCCACAAGCCGGGACTCAAGGTGCTCAACAAGCAGGACCTCGCCGACCCGGCCTGCACCGCGCTCTGGCTGGCCCACTACAACGGCCAGCCGGACACGCGGGCGATCGGCCTGGATGCCAGCCAGACCACGCCGGCGCGCCAGCTCATCGACGCCTGCCACCAGCTGTCGCCGCTGCGCGGCGGCATGGCCAAGCCGATGCGGGTGCTGATCTGCGGCATTCCCAATGTCGGCAAGTCGACGCTCATCAACACGCTCACCGGCAGTCGCAAGGCCAAGACCGGCGACGAGGCCGGCATCACCAAGCTCGAGCAGCGCATCACGCTGGCCGACGACTTCTACCTCTGGGACACGCCGGGCATGCTGTGGCCGCGCATCATCGTCGCCAAGAGCGGCTACAACCTGGCGGCCAGCGGCGCGATCGGCCGCAACGCCTTCGACGAGGAGGAGGTGGCGCTGGAGTTGCTCGACTACCTGAAGGGTCACTACGCGGGCCTGGTCGAGGCGCGCTTCAAGATCGATCCGATCGGCGCGCTGCGCGACGAGGAGGTGCTCGAAGCCATCGGCCGCAAGCGCGGTGCGCTGTTGGGCAAGGGCCGCGTCAATCTGCAGAAGGCGGCCGAGATCGTGATGAACGAATTCCGCAGCGGCAACATCGGGCGCATCACGCTGGAGACGCCCGAGGAATTCGCGCAGTGGCTGGCGGCGGGGCATCTGCTCGATGCGGAGCGCGCCGCGAAGAAGGCGGCGCGGGTGCGCAAGAAGGGGTCGGGGCGGCGCGAAGAGGAGCCACCGGCGGCGCCGGACGCCTCCTAGTCCGCGCCGCCGGCCGCCGCCTGCAGGATTCCGCGCTGGCGCCTATGCTGGAGGGCTCGTCCGGGCGCATGGCGTCCGCGCCCTGCATCGACAGCCAAGGAGTTCCCGCATGCGACACCATCCCCTCGGCCGCACCGGCCTGTTCGTGTCCGAGCTCTGCCTCGGCACCATGACCTTCGGCGGCAGCGACGGTATCTGGAGCCAGATCGGCGACCTCCAGCAGGCCGACGCCGAGCGGCTGGTCGGCCAGGCGCTCGATGCCGGCATCAACTTCATCGACACCGCCGATGTCTATTCGGGCGGACTGTCGGAGCAGATCACCGGCCAGGCGCTGAAGAACCTCAAGGTGCCGCGCGACCAGGTGGTCGTCGCGACCAAGGTCTTCGGCGAGACCGGCCCCGGGCCGAATGCGCGCGGTGCTTCGCGCAGCCACATCCTCGACGGCGTCAAGGCCAGCCTGAAGCGACTGCAGCTGGACCACATCGACCTCTACCAGATCCACGGCTTCGACCCGGCCACGCCGATCGAGGAAACCGTGCGCGCCCTCGACCAACTGGTGCGCCATGGCCACGTGCGCTATGTCGGCGTCTCCAACTGGGCCGCCTGGCAGATCGTCAAGGCGCTGGGCATCGCCGAGCGCTGGGGGCTCGCGCGCTTCGAATCGCTGCAGGCCTACTACACCGTGGCCGGTCGCGACCTCGAGCGCGAACTGATCCCGATGCTGCGCAGCGAAGGCGTCGGGCTGATGGTCTGGAGTCCGCTCGCGGGCGGCCTGCTGAGCGGCAAGTACGGCCGCGAGCAGCAGGGCGAGCAAGGCAGCCGGCGCATCAGCTTCGACTTCCCCCCGGTCGACAAGGACCGGGCCTGGGATTGCGTCGACGCCATGCGTCCGATCGCCGAGGCGCACGGTGTCTCCGTGGCCCAGGTCGCGCTGGCCTGGCTGCTGCACCAGCCGCAGGTCACGAGCGTGATCGTCGGTGCCCGGCGGGCCGAGCAACTGGCCGACAACCTGGCGGCGACGCAGGTGACGCTGGGCGCGGCCGAACTCGCGCAGCTCGACGAGGTCAGCCGGCTGCCGCCCGAGTACCCGGGCTGGATGTTCGCGCGGCAGGGCGAAATCCGGCGCAAGCAGCTGGCTGGCTCCGGACGTTGAGGGGCGGCCGGAGACTTCTGCAATCCTGGTAGCGGTTTTAGGGTTGTCACTCTCTCCGAAACCGGTTCCCATCGTTATGTTTGGCGGACATCCTAGCAACACAACATGTGGAGATTCTCACTGATGCATTCGCGATTCAAGCTTCTCGCGGTGGCCTGCGCCGTTTCGTTTTCAGCCGGCGCATTCGCGGCCGATCCGATCAAGATCGGCGTCGATGGCCCGTTCACCGGTGGCTCCTCGTCGATGGGCGTCAGCATGCGCGACGGCGTGCGCCTGGCCACCGAGGAGATCAACAAGAGCGGCGGCGTGCTCGGCCGCCAGATCCAGCTGGTCGAACGTGACGACGAGGCCAAGAACGAGCGCGGCGTGCAGATCGCCCAGGAGTTCATCAACAAGGAGAAGGTCGTGGCCGTGGTCGGCTACATCAACACCGGCGTCGCCCTCGCTTCGCAGCGCTTCTTCCAGGAAGCCAAGATCCCGGTGCTGAACAACGTCGCGACCGGTTCGATCGTCACGCACCAGTTCGACAAGGAGCCCGAGAACTACGTGTTCCGCAATGCGGCGCATGACAGCATCCAGGCGCCGATGATCGTCCAGGAGGCGGTCACCCGCCGCGGCTACAAGAAGGTCGCGATCCTGGCCGACTCGACCAACTACGGCCAGCTGGGCCGCGAAGACCTCGAGAAGGCCCTCAAGGCCAAGGGCATCACGCCGGTGGCGGTCGAGAAATTCAACATCAAGGACGTCGACATGACGGCCCAGCTGCTGAAGGCCAAGGAAGCCGGCGCCGAGGCGGTGCTGACCTACGGCATCGGCCCCGAGCTGGCGCAGATCGCCAACGGCATGACCAAGCTGGGCTGGAAGGTGCCGATGGTCGGCAGCTGGACCCTGTCGATGGCCAACTTCATCGACAACGCCGGCCCCGGCGGCGATGGTGCGCGCATGCCGCAGACCTTCATCCAGGAAGGCACCACGCCGAAGCGCAAGGAGTTCATCGCGAGCTACCTCAAGACCTTCAAGCCCAAGAACGACCGCATCGATTCGCCGGTGTCGGCGGCGCAGGGCTACGACTCGATCTACCTGCTGGCCGCGGCCATGAAGCAGGCCAACAGCACCGAGGGCCCGAAGATCAAGGCCGCGCTGGAGGAACTCAAGACGCCGGTGGAGGGCGTGGTGACGACCTACAACAAGCCCTTCTCGAAGGCCGACCATGACGCCATCACCGCCAACATCCCGGTGTTCGGCGAAGTCAAGGCCGGCCGGGTGGTCTACGCCAGCCCCGACGACCTGAAGAATGCGGCGCAGGTTCGCCTCAAGGACATGGCAGCCAACGACGCCCTGCTGAAGCAGTAGCCGCGTCCGTGCGCCGGCGCCGCCCCGGGTCATTCCCGCGGCGGCGCCTTTTCATGCCCAACGCTTCGCGAAAGCCGTTCATGCAAATCCTCACCCAACTCATCTTCAGCGGCATCGCGCTGGGCATGATCTACGCCGTCATCGCGTTCGGCTATCAGCTCACCTTCGCCACGTCCGACACGCTCAATTTCGGCCAGGGGGATGCGCTGATGCTCGGCGCGCTCGTCGGCCTCACGCTGGTCACGCTGGGCGTGAACTACTGGCTCATGATCCCGCTGGTGTGCCTCTTCGGCGCCGTGCAGGGCGSCGTGGTCGAGCGCATCGGCGTTCGCCCGGCGATCAAGATCAAGTSGGAGTTCGGCTGGATCATGTCGACCATCGCGCTCGGCATCATCTTCAAGAACGTGGCCGAGAACGTCTGGGGCCGCGACGACCTCAAGTTCCCGTCGCCGCTGCCCGAGGCGCCGATCAAGTTCCTCAACGCCAATGTGCTGCCGATGGAAATCCTGGTGGTGGTCGGCGCTGTCCTCATGATGCTGGCGGTCGAGCTGTTCAACCGCCGCTCGATCTACGGCAAGGCCGTGGTCGCGACCTTCAACGACCGCGACGCCGCCAAGCTGATGGGCATCAACACCGGACTGGTGATCACCTTCTCGTATGCGCTGTCCTCGCTGACCGCGGCCTTCGCGGGCGTGCTGATCGCGCCGCTCACGCTCACCGGCGCCACCATGGGCGCGGTGCTGGGCCTCAAGGCCTTCGCGGTGGCGATCATCGGCGGGCTGACCAGCGGCATGGGCATCATCCTCGGCGGGATCATCCTCGGCATCGCCGAGACCACCACCGGCTTCTACCTGAGCACCGGCTACAAGGACGTGCCCGGCCTGGTGCTGCTGCTGATCGTGCTGGCGGTGCGCCCGGCCGGCCTGTTCGGCAAGACCGCAATCAAGAAGGTCTGAGCCCGCACATGAATTCGAAAATCACCCGTTTCCTGCTTGCGATCGCCGGCTTCGCCGCGCTCATGCTGTTCCCGGTCGCGATCGACAACCCGTACTACATCCACCTGCTCGAGACCATCATGATCTACGCGATCCTGCTGTTCGGGCTCGATATCGTGGTCGGCTACACGGGCCAGGTCTCGCTCGGCCATGCGGGCCTGTTCGGCCTCGGGGCCTACACCGCGGGCGTGCTGGTCTACAAGCTCGGCGCGCCGCTGATGGTGGCGCTGATCGCCTCGATCGGCGTCACGGCGCTGTTCGGCGCGCTGCTGGCGCTGCCGGCGCTGCGCGTCACCGGGCCCTATCTCGCGATGGTGACGCTCGCCTTCGGCACCATCATCCAGATTCTCATCAACGAGATGAGCTTCCTGACCGAAGGGCCGATGGGGATCAAGCTCACGAAGCCGCCGCTGTTCGGCCACAAGCTCGACGAACGCGAGTTCTACTGGCTGGTGGTGCTGATGCTGGTGCTCTCGCTGATCGTGGTGCACCGCATCCTGCGCTCGCACCTGGGGCGCGCCTTCGAGGCGCTGCGCGGCAGCCCCGTCGCCTCCGACTGCATGGGCGTGTCGGTGTACCGCTACAAGGTCTACGCCTTCGTGATCAGCGCCGGCTTCGCCGGTCTGGCGGGCAGCCTGTATGCGTACTCGGAACAGTACATCTCGCCCAACACCTACAACTTCGAGCTCACGGTGCTGTTCCTGCTGGCGGTGATCATGGGCGGGCGCAAGAGCCGCATCGGCGCGATGCTGGGCGCCACCATCATCGTGCTGCTGCCCAAGCTGCTCGACGACGTGGAGCTGTTCCGCTACGTGTCGGTGGCCCTGGCGGTGCTGGTGATGATCGTGGCCGTGGTGGGCGTGCAGAAAAAGCGCGTGACGCCGAAGCAGATGGCGATTCCCGTGGTCGGCAGCATCGCGCTGGCGGGCCTCGCGTTCTGGCTCCAGACCATGACCGACTGGCGGCTCTCGATCTTCGGCGTGATCATGCTGTTCGTCGTCTACTACCTGCAGGACGGCATCGTCGGCTTCGTGCGCAGTGCGCTGAACCTGCGGCGGCAGAAGCCGCAGGCGGAGCCGCTCGCGGCGGGCATGGCGCCGGCCGACGCGGTGTCGGTCGCGGCGATGGCCGGCGGCCAGCCCGAGGTGCTGCAGGCCGCGGGCGTGCTGATGCAGTTCGGCGGCCTCAAGGCGCTCAACAACGTCGATCTCACGGTCAGGCGCGGCACCATCCATGGCCTGATCGGCCCCAACGGCTCCGGCAAGAGCACCATGATGAACGTGCTGACCGGCATCTACGTGCCGACCGCCGGCGCCATCAGCTTCGACGGCCGTTCGCTGGTCGGGCGGACCTCGGCGGACAT
This sequence comes from Variovorax sp. P1_H12_2, assembly GCF_056405335.1. Classification (NCBI taxonomy): domain Bacteria; kingdom Pseudomonadati; phylum Pseudomonadota; class Betaproteobacteria; order Burkholderiales; family Comamonadaceae; genus Variovorax; species Variovorax sp. P1_H12_2. Next base: position 3,405 of record NZ_JBFUCI010000236.1, on the reverse strand, counting down.
CGCGCTGTCGGGCATCGCGCGCACCTTCCAGAATGTGCAGCTGTTCGGCGAGATGACGGCGCAGCAGAACGTGCAGGTCGGCCTGCATCACACCTTCCGCAGCAACCTGCTCGACGTCGCGCTGAACACGCCGCGCTACAGGCGCGAGAGCGCGGCCGCGGCCAGCCGGGCGCTGGGCCTGCTGAAGTTCGTCGGGCTGGAGGCGTTCGCGGGCGAGGAGGCGCGCAACCTGCCGTACGGCAAGCAGCGCCTGCTCGAGATCGCGCGCGCGCTGGCGCTCGACCCGCAACTGCTGCTGCTCGACGAGCCTGCGGCCGGCCTCACGGCGCCGGACATCAAGGAGCTGATCGCGATCATCCGCAAGATCCGCGAGCACGGCGTGACCGTGATCCTGATCGAACACCACATGGACGTCGTGATGAGCATGTGCGACACGGTGTCGGTGCTCGACTTCGGCCAGAAGATCGCCGAGGGCGAGCCGGCTGCGGTGCAGTCGGACGAGAAGGTGATCGAGGCCTATCTCGGCGGCCAGGAAGCCAGCCTGCAGCCCGCCTGAGGAAACCATCATGCTGACCATCCAGAATCTATCGGCCGGCTACGGCAAGGTGCAGGTGCTGCACGGCGTCTCGATCGAGGTGCCCAAGGGCAAGATCGTGACCCTGATCGGCTCCAACGGCGCCGGCAAGACCACCACGATGCGCGCGGTGTCGGGAATGATCCAGCCGACGGCCGGCGAGATCACGCTCAACGGCAAGCGCATCGACGGGCTCGAGTCGTATCACATCGCCAAGCTCGGGCTCGCGCATTCGCCCGAGGGCCGGCGCGTGTTCGCGACCATGACCGTGACCGACAACCTGACGCTCGGCGCCTTCCCGCGCCTCACGGGAAGCCGGCCGCGCGGCGATGTCGCGGGCGACCTCGAGCGGGCGCTGGAGCTGTTCCCGCGCCTGAAGGAGCGCCGCACCCAGCTGGCCGGCACCCTGTCGGGCGGCGAGCAGCAGATGCTCGCGATGGCCCGCGCCGTCATGCTGAACCCCGAGGTGGTGCTGCTCGACGAGCCTTCGATGGGGCTGGCGCCGATCCTGGTCGCCGAGGTGTTCCGCATCATCGAGCGGCTCAAGCAGCAGGGCGCGACCATGCTGCTGGTCGAGCAGTTCGCCGCCGCCGCGCTCGGCGTGGCCGACTACGGCTACGTGCTGGAGAACGGCCGCATCTCGCTGCACGGGCCGGCCGAGAAGCTGCGCAACGATCCGGGGGTGAAGGCGGCGTACCTGGGCAGCGGGCATTGAGCGGCTCGCTCGGCACCCGCACCAGCACCCGCCGACCGGATGACGCACACTGCTGCCACCGCTTTCCAGCGAGACAAAAGCATCCATGACCCAGCCCCAAGCCGCCCTTGAAGTCCTCCCGCGCGACATTTCCGCCTACCGCGAGGGCAACACCGGCATCGACTACGTGCACCGCTTCGAGTCCGGCAAGGCGGGCCCGCACGTGCTGATCAACGCGCTGACCCACGGCAACGAGATTTGCGGCATGGTGGCCGCCACGCATCTGCTGGACAGCGGCGTGCGCCCCCGGATCGGCACGCTGACCGTGAGCTTCGCCCACGTCGAGGCCTACAACGCCTTCGATGCCGAGAAGCCCTTCGACAACCGGCAGATCGTCCACAACCTCAACCGTGTCTGGTCCGACGAGTGGCTGGACGGCCCCGAGGACAGCCCCGAACTGCGCCGCGCGCGCGAACTGCGGCCGGTGGTGGGCGCGGCGGATCACATCCTCGACATCCATTCGACCAGCCAGGACGTGGTGCCGTTCTGGGTCTATCCCGATTTCGATCGCAACGCCACGGTGGCGATGGCGATCGGCCTGCCGCCGGTGCACCTGGTCATGCCGAGCGGCCTGGGCTCGGGCACGCCGCTGATCCAGCACGGCCTGCATGCGGGCGCCGATGCGCCGGGCGCCGCGATGGTGGTCGAGTGCGGCCAGCACTTCAGGCAGGCCGCGGCCGACCTCGCGACCGAAGTGACGCTGCGCTTCCTGGCGCACTTCGGCTTGATCGACAGGGAAGGGGGCGCATCCGAGGTCGAGCCGCAGCGCCGCTTCGAGCTGCTGCAGACGCACATGATCCAGGCCGAGGATTTCCGCTTCGTCCGGCCGCTGATCGGCTTCGAGACCTTCGCCAAGGGCGAGCTGATCGCCACCCAGGGCGAGGACGAGATCCGCGCGCCCTGCGACGACTGCACGGTCTTCATGCCGGCGCAGCGGGTGATCGTCGGGCGCGAGGCGGTGTACCTCACCAAGCCGCTCTAAGGCGACCAGGGCGAATGCGCCGAGGAAGGGGCGCAGCATGCGACCTACGGGGACTGCAGCAGCTTCACGATCTGTGCCCTGAGCGGAGGCAGATCGCTCAGGATGGTTTGCACCCGCTGGGGATCGCCTCGACTCATAGGGGCACGGCCTCGCGCAGCACCTGATCGCGAAACTTCGTTGGCAAGCCGTTGGGGGTGAGCACGTCCACCTCCATGCCCAGTAGACTCTTCAGTTCGTAGCGGATGGCGCCGATGTCCATGAGCGTGATTTGCGCCGTGGGTTCGACCAGCAGATCGAGATCGCTGTCGGGCCCATCGTCACCGCGCAGGGCGGAGCCGAACACCCGCACGTTGCTGACGTGATGGCTCAGCGCGATCTCGCGAATGCGGGCGCGATGTCGGGACAGAGCTTCAGAGGGGCGCATGTCGCCGAGTGTAGTGCGGCTAGTTCCGTGGTCTCAAGCCGCGATGAACAGCGCCGGGTCCACCATCGTGCGGTTGAGCATCACGCCCCAGTGCAGGTGCGGCCCGGTGACGCGGCCGGTGGCGCCCACGGCGGCCAGCGGCTCGCCGGTCGGCAGCACATCGCCGGCCTTCACGTCGATGCGGCTCAGATGGCAGTACATCGTGAGCAGGCCGCCGCCATGGTCGAGCCAGACGGTGCCGCCGTTGAAGAAGTAGTCGCCGGTGTCGATGACGCGTCCCGGCAACGGCGCCAGCACGGGCGTGCCGGTGGCGGCCGCGATGTCCATGCCGCTGTGCGGATTGCGCGACTGGCCGTTGAAGACGCGGCGCAGGCCGAAGGAACTGGAGCGGCGGCCCGGCACCGGCACGCGCATCTGCAGATCCTGCAGCCGAGGCTCGGTGAAGGTGGCCATCACCGTGGCCTGGTGGGCCCGCTCGCGCTCGTAGCGGGCCTGGTCCGTGGGCGACAGGTCGACCGTGCCCGGCGCCACCTTGAGGCGCTGCTCGCTGTATCGCTTGGYTGCGACCGTGTAGGCCATCTGCCGTTCGGCGCCGTCCTCCGCGCGCACCGTGATGCGCGAGGTGCCGGGCGCCGCCGCCAGCGGAATGCCGACCAGCGCGGTCCACTCGG
>NZ_JBFUCI010000235.1:0-9925 GCF_056405335.1 Variovorax sp. P1_H12_2 | reverse complement strand
GCGCAGCGGTGCGCGGATCAGGGCTCGCGACTGTTTGAGTGGAGCGCAGCGGAGCGAGTTTGAGCGAGACCCCGCGTACCGTGAGCAGCGCAGGGCAGCCGCGAAGCGGCCGGTGACGTCGGCCGGCCCGGGGCATACCGCCCGCCGCCGCACCCGGCACCTGCCCGCGCGCCGCCGCCTGACCCAGCAAAAAAACGAAAGCTAGAACGCCCTCTCGGCGATCAGCACCGCGAAGAACCCGAACGCCGCCAGCAGCGTCCACTTGAGCAGGATCCAGCCGAAGCGCCGGTACTTGAGCTGGCCGGTCGCCGCATAGCACGCAAACGAAACGCCCGCCACCAGAAGCAGCAGCAGGATGGCCCAGCGGAACAGCAGCATCGCAACCGTGCAGCGCGCCTACCAGGCGCGAGCGACTTCGGCAAAGCCCGCCGGCGCCCGCTTCTCGTCGTCGAAGGTGACGATCTCGTACGAGTCCTCGTGCGCGAGCAATTCGCGCAGCAGCTTGTTGTTGAGCGCATGGCCTGAACGGAAGGCGCTGTAGGCTGCCAGCAGCGGCCTGCCGATCACGTAGAGGTCGCCCATGGCGTCGAGGATCTTGTGCTTCACGAACTCGTCGTCGTAGCGCAGTCCGCCCGCATTGAGCACCTTGGTGTCGTCCATCACGATCGCGTTGTCCAGCCCGCCGCCCAGCGCCAGGCCCCGCGACCGCATGTACTCGACGTCCTTGGTGAAGCCGAAGGTGCGCGCGCGCGCGATGTCGCGGCTGTAGGAGCCGCTGCCAAGATCGAACTCCACCCGCTGGCCGGTCGAGTTGAGCACGCGGTGGTCGAAATCGATCTCGAAGCGGAGCTTGAAGCCGTGGTAGGGCTCGAGCCGCGCCCACTTGGTATCGGTCCCCTCGCCTTCGCGCACCTCGACCGCCTTCGTCACCCGGATGAAGCGCCGCGGTGCCGCCTGCGGCTGGATGCCCGCGCTTTGCAGCAGGAAGACGAAGGACGAAGCCGAGCCGTCGAGGATCGGCACCTCGTCGGCCGTGATGTCGATCAGCAGGTTGTCGATGCCAAGGCCCGCGCAGGCCGACATCAGGTGCTCCACGGTCTGGACCTTGGCGCCGCCCGCCGAGACGGTGGATGCCAGCCGGGTGTCGGTGACCGACTCCGCCGTCATCGCGATCTCGACCGGCTCCGGCAGGTCGACGCGGCGGAACACGATCCCGTGGTCCACCGGTGCCGGCCGCAGCGTGAGCTCGACCCGCTGCCCGCTGTGCAGCCCCACGCCAACGGCGCGGGTGATCGACTTGAGGGTTCGTTGGGACAGCACGGAGGCGATTTTAGAGGTGCGGGGGACTCCCCGCGCCGCACGCCTCGCCAAGTCCCCGATAGTGTTCATGCCTCACCAGGGCCGATTGATGGTGCGAAAAGCGTAGCGAGCGCCCCGAGGTTGCGCCGAGGAGCGCAGCCGTACTTGCGTACGGCGAGCACCACAGGTGCAAGATCGGGGCGCGCAGTAGCTTTGCGCATCATCAATCAGCTTGGCGGCGCAGGAAGGCCGGGATCTCGAAGTCGTCCATGCCGCCCGAGGACAGCGCATCCACCTTCGCCGCGGCCATCGTACGGTTGGTGCGCCACACGCTGGGCACCGCCATGCCGTCGTAGTTGGGCTGGCTGCCGGCGTGGCCCACGCCGCCGCCGAGCGTCGGCACGGTGAACGGGATGTTGTCGGTACCGGTGCGGATCACTTCGAGCGTCGGCGCCTGGCGGCGTGCGTCCTGGCGCGACAGGCCGGTCGCGACCACGGTCACGCGCATCTCGTCGCCGAGGGCGTCGTCGTAGGCGGCGCCGTAGATCACGTGCGCATCGGGCGAAGCGTAGGCGCGGATGGTGTTCATCGCGAGCTTCGATTCGCTCAGCTTGAGCGAGGACTTCGAGGCCGTCACYAGCACCAGCACGCCCTTGGCGCCCGACAGGTCGATGCCTTCGAGCAGCGGGCAGGCCACGGCTTGCTCGGCGGCGATGCGGGCGCGATCCGGGCCGCTCGCGGCCGCGGTGCCCATCATGGCCTTGCCGGGCTCGCCCATCACGGTGCGCACGTCTTCGAAGTCGACGTTCACGCCGCCGTACTCGTTGATGATTTCCGAGATGCCRCCAACCGCGTTCTTGAGCACGTCGTTGGCGTGCGCAAAGGCTTCGTCCTGCGTCACGTCCTCGCCCAGCACGTCGAGCAGCTTCTCATTCAGCACCACGATCAGCGAGTCGACATTCGCTTCGAGCTCGGCCAGGCCGGCATCGGCATTGGTCATGCGGCGGCCGCCTTCCCAATCGAAGGGCTTGGTCACCACGCCCACGGTCAGGATGCCCATCTCCTTGGCGACGCGTGCGATCACCGGCGCCGCGCCGGTGCCGGTGCCGCCACCCATGCCGGCCGTGATGAACAGCATGTGCGCGCCCGCGATCGATTCGCGGATGTCGTCGATCGCGGCTTCGGCGGCGTCGCGGCCCTTCTCGGGCTTGCTGCCGGCGCCCAGGCCGTTGGTGCCGAGCTGGATCGTCTTGTGGGCGTTGCTGCGCGACAGCGCCTGCGCGTCGGTGTTGGCGCAGACGAACTGCACGCCCTGCACGCCGCGTTCCATCATGTGCGCGACCGCGTTGCCGCCGCCGCCGCCGACGCCGATCACCTTGATCTGGGTGCCCTGGTTGAACTCTTCGATCTCGATCATTTCGATGGCCATTTTTCTGACTCCTTGAATTTGCAGTTGCCGTTTATTGATGAATGAACTTGTTGTTGTGAACCGTTGAGCGCTTCAGGGCGGAGGTCCGGTCCGCCGCCATCGCTCGTTGAAATGCAGCGGGGGGCTGCCACGCGCCAGCCAGAGTCGGTCTGCGGTCATGATCAGAAGTTCCCCACGATGAAGTCCTTGAAGCGCCCGAACGCGGTTTTCACCGAGCCGTTCTTCTGCGCCACCTTGAAGCCGCGCAGTCGTGCATAGCGTGCTTCCTCGAGCAGCCCCATCACGGTCGCGGCACGCGGCTGCGCGACCATGTCGGACAGCGCGCTCGAGTACTTCGGAATACCGCGCCGCACCGGCTTCAGGAAGATGTCCTCGCCGAGCTCGACCATCCCGGGCATCACGGCGCTGCCGCCGGTCAGCACCACGCCGGACGACAGCACCTCCTCGTAGCCCGACTCGCGCACCACCTGCTGCACCAGCGAAAAGATCTCCTCGATGCGCGGCTCGATCACGCCGGCCAGCGCCTGCTTGCTCAGCATGCGCGGGCCGCGGTCGCCAAGGCCCGGCACCTCGACCTGCGTGTCGGGATCGGCCAGCAGCTGCTTGGCATAGCCGTGCTCGACCTTGATGTCCTCGGCATCCTTGGTCGGCGTGCGCAGCGCCATCGCGATGTCGCTGGTGATCAGGTCGCCGGCGATCGGGATCACCGCCGTGTGGCGGATCGCACCGTTGGTGAAGATCGCCACGTCGGTGGTRCCGGCACCGATGTCGACCAGCACCACGCCGAGCTCGCGCTCGTCCTCGGTCAGCACCGCCAGGCTGGAGGCCAGCGGGTTCAGCATCAGCTGGTCGACCTCGAGGCCGCAGCGGCGCACGCACTTGATGATGTTCTCGGCCGCGCTCTGGGCGCCGGTCACGATGTGCACCTTGGCCTCGAGCCGCATGCCGCTCATCCCGATCGGCTCCTTGACGTCCTGGCCGTCGATCACGAACTCCTGCGGCTCGACCAGCAGGAGGCGCTGGTCGCTCGAGATGTTGATCGCGCGCGCGGTTTCCACCACGCGRGCGACGTCGGCCGGCGTGACTTCCTTGTCCTTGACCGCCACCATGCCGCTCGAATTGATGCCGCGGATGTGGCTGCCGGTGATGCCGGTGTAGACGCGGCTGATCTTGCAGTCGGCCATCAGCTCGGCCTCCTTGAGCGCCTGCTGGATGCTCTGGACCGTGGCGTCGATGTTGACCACCACGCCGCGCTTGAGCCCGTTGCTCGGCGCAATGCCCAGGCCGGCCAGCTTGAGCTCGCCGTTGGGCAGCACCTCGGCCACCACCGCCATCACCTTGGCAGTGCCGATGTCGAGACCGACAACGAGATCTTTGTACTCTTTGGACATGAAGCTTCCTCTGTTCGCTCGCTCTATTTTTTCTTCGGGTCGGCAACGACCGTCGTCACGCCACGCAGCCGCAGCGCGTAGCCCTCGTTGTGCCGCAGGTCGGCACCCTCCACCGACGCGACCGTACGCCCGTACTGACCCGCCACCGGCGTCACGGTGCGCAGGAATCGCTGCGTGCGGATCACCACCTCCTCGCCCTGCCCGCGTCCGAGTTCCAGCACGGCGCCGGTGTCCAGCAGCGCGCGCCAGCTGCCGCGGCTGGTCAGCGTGAGCTGGTCGATGCCGAGGTCGTAGGGCTGGAACAGCGGCGACAGCACGCGGTACATGCCCAGCACCTGGCCGGCCTGCTCGGCCGGGCCGTCCAGTCGCGGCAGGTTGTCGTCGACCTCGGCCACGTTGGCCTCGAAGACCTCGCCGAAGCCGTTGATCAGTTTCGAGCCGGCCTCGTCGCCCCAGTGCGCCACCGGCACGTGCTCGGTCAGCGTGGCGCGCAGCTTGTTCGGGAACTCGCGCCTCACCACGGCCTTGCGCACCCAGGGCACCGACTCGAAGGCGGTGCGCGCGCGGGCCAGGTCGACCGTGAAGAAGTTGCCCGCCAATTGCGGCGCCACGTTGGCACGCAGCGTGACCGCGTTGTTGTGCGTGACCTCGCCGTCGACCTTGATGCCGGCCAGCGGGAAGAACGGCTGACGCAGCACCCACCAGGCGCCCGCCGCCAGCAACATGACCGCGAACAGCGCGAACACGAGGGTCGCGAGCACGTTCATGAGCTTGACGTCGAAGGGCACGGGGAGGCTGCGTGTCATGGCGTGGCGGCGCCTCCAGGCGTTCCGGAATCCAGCGTGGCGGTCGCCAGCACACGCAGGCACAGATCCTCGTAGGCGATGCCGGCGGCCCGGGCCGACATCGGGACCAGCGAGTGGCTGGTCATGCCCGGCGAGGTGTTCATCTCGAGCAGGAAGGGCTTGCGGTCGCTGGCGCGGATCATCAGATCGGCGCGGCCCCAGCCGCGGCAGCCGAGCTGGTGGTAGGCGGCCAGCGAGATGCGGCGGATCTCGTGCTCCTCGGCTTCCGGCAGGCCGCTCGGGCAGTGGTACTTCACGTCGTCGGTGAAGTACTTGTTCTGGTAGTCGTAGGCGCCTTCGGGCGCGGCGATGCGCACCACCGGCAGCGCCACGGCATCGAGGCCGCTGCCCAGCACGGCGCAGGTGACTTCCTCGCCCTCGATGAATTCCTCGCACAGCACGTCGGCGTCGTAGCGCACCGCCAGGCTCACGGCGTCCTGCATCTGCGAGTAGTCCTGGACCTTGGTGACGCCGATGGAAGAACCTTCGCGCGGCGGCTTCACGATCAGCGGCAGGCCCAGCACGTCGGGCACGGCGTTGATCTGCTCGCGGCTCTGCTGGTCGAAGGCCAGCCGTACGTAGCGCGGCGTGGGCAGGTCGTCGGCCTGCCAGATGCGCTTGGTCATGACCTTGTCCATCGCCACGCTCGAGGCCATCACCCCGGAGCCGGTGTAGGGAATGCCGAGCAGCTCGAGCGCGCCCTGCACCGTGCCGTCCTCGCCGTGGCGGCCATGCAGCACCACGAAACAGCGCGCGAAGCCCTCGCGCTTGAGTTCGGCCAGATCGCGCTCGGCCGGGTCGAAGGCATGCGCATCGACGCCGCGCGAACGCAGCGCCTCGAGCACGCCGCGGCCCGACATCAGCGAGATCTCGCGCTCGGCCGAGCTGCCGCCGAACAGCACCGCGACCTTGCCGAAGGCCTTCGTATCCACGACGCTCACAGCGCCCTCCCTTCGCGCGTGAAGCGCTCTGTTGTCTGCGGCGCCTGGGCGCCGATCTCTACCACCTTGGCGGGCACGGCACCGATCGAGCCCGCGCCCATGCAGATCACGACATCGCCCTCGCGCGCGTTGTCCAGGATCGCCTGCGGCATGGCCGCGATCTCGTCGACGAACACCGGTTCGACCTTGCCCGCGACGCGCAGCGCGCGCGCCAGCGAACGGCCGTCGGCCGCCACGATCGGCGCCTCGCCGGCGGCATAGACCTCGCCCAGCAGCACCGCATCGGCCTGGCCGATCACCTTGACGAAATCCTCGAAGCAGTCGCGGGTGCGTGTGAAGCGGTGCGGCTGGAAGGCCAGCACCAGGCGCCGGCCCGGAAAGGCGCCGCGCGCCGCGGCGATGGTGGCCGCCATCTCGACCGGGTGGTGCCCATAGTCGTCGATCAGCGTGAAATGGCCCGTGCGGGCGCCGGCCAGCGGCACCTCGCCATAGCGCTGGAAGCGCCGGCCCACGCCCTTGAAGTCCGCCAGGCCGCGCTGCACCGCCTCGTCGGGTACGTTGAGTTCGACCGCCACCGCGATCACCGACAACGCGTTGCGCACGTTGTGCTCGCCCGGCAGGTTCAGCACGATGTCCAGGTCGGGCAGCGTGACGCCGTTGCGGCGCTGGGCGGTGAAATGCATCTGCGAACCGACCGCGCGCACGTTGACCGCGCGCACCTGCGCGCCTTCGTCGAAGCCGTAGCTCGTGACCGGGCAGGACACCTCGGTCACGATCTCGCGCACCGCGGCGTCGTCGGTGCACAGGATCGCGACGCCGTAGAAGGGCATGCGGTGCAGGAAGTCGACGAAGGCCTTCTTGAGCTTCGCGAAGTCGTGCCCGTAGGTCTCCATGTGGTCGGCGTCGATGTTCGTCACCACCGCCATCACCGGCAGCAGGTTCAGGAACGAGGCGTCGGATTCGTCGGCTTCCACCACGATGTAGTCGCCGCTGCCGAGCTGCGCGTTGGCGCCGGCGCTGTTGAGCCGGCCGCCGATCACGAAGGTCGGGTCGAGCCCGGCGGCCGCGAGCACGCTCGCCACCAGGCTGGTGGTGGTGGTCTTGCCGTGCGTGCCGGCGATCGCGATGCCCTGCTTGAGCCGCATCAGCTCGGCCAGCATCATCGCCCGCGGCACCACCGGGATGCGCTTCTCGCGCGCCGCCACCACCTCGGGGTTCTCGGCGTTGACCGCGGTCGAGGTGACGACCGCGTCGGCACCCGCGATGTGGGCCGCGTCGTGGCCGACGAAGGTCGCGATGCCGAGGCTGGCCAGGCGCTTCAGGGTCGCGCTGTCGGACAGGTCGGAGCCCGAGATCGTGTAGCCGAGATTGAGCAGCACTTCGGCGATGCCGCTCATGCCCGAGCCGCCGACGCCGACGAAATGGATGTGACGAATCGCGTGCTTCATTTGGCAAGCTCCTCGCAAGCGCGGACGACATGGTCGACCGCTTCGGTTTTCTGCATCGTCTTGGCCTTCACGGCGCGTTCCATGAGCGCAGCGCGCCCGGTCTTCTGTAGCAAATCAGCCAGCAATTCAGGTGTCAGTTCGGTTTGTTGAACGAGCCAGCCGCCGCCCGCGTCGACAAGGAAGCGGGCATTGGTGGTCTGGTGGTCGTCCACGGCGGAAGGAAAAGGCACGAACAGCGCTGCTGCGCCGACGGCCGCGATTTCGGTGACGGTGCTGGCACCGGCGCGCGCGACGATCAGGTCGGCGTCGGCGTAGGCCTGCGCCGTGTCCTCGATGAAGGGTGTGAGCTCGCCTTCGACCCCGGCGGCCGCGTAGTTGGCGCGCAGTTCGTCGATCTGCTTGGCGCCGCTCTGGTGGGTGACCTGCGGGCGCTGCGCCGGTGCGATCAGGGCCAGCGCCTTCGGCACCACGGCGTTGAGCGCCCGCGCGCCGAGGCTGCCGCCCACCACCAGCAGCCTGAGCGGGCCGCCGCGGCCGGCGAAGCGCGTGGCCGGGTCGAGCTGCGACAGGAAGGCGGCGCGCAGCGGATTGCCGACCCATTGCGCCTTCTTGAGGACGTCGGGGAAGGCCGTGAAGACGCGGTCCGCAACGCGCGCGAGCACCTTGTTGGCAAGCCCGGCCACCGAGTTCTGCTCATGCAGCACGAGCGGCTTGCCCAGCAGCACGCTCATCATGCCGCCCGGGAAAGTGATGTAGCCGCCGAGGCCGACGACCACGTCGGGCCGCACGCGGCGCACCACGGCGAGGCTCTGCAGGAAGGCGCGCAATAGGCGCATCGGCAGCAGCAACAGCGTGAGCGGGCCCTTGCCGCGCACACCGCCGAACTGCACCGGCTCGAAGGCGAAGCCGCGCGGCGGGACCAGCTTTTCTTCCATGCTGCCGGGCGCGCCCAGCCAGTGGACGCGCCAGCCGCGCTCGCGCAGGGCCTCGGCCACCGCCAGCCCMGGGAAGATGTGGCCGCCGGTACCGCCGGCCATGACCAGTGCAGTCCTGCTCATTGGGAACCTCCGTGCATCCGCACTTCGGTAATCGCCTTGGGAGCGGCCCGGCGGCTCATACGCGGCCTCCGCGCATGAGAACGCGGTTCTCGTAATCGATGCGCAGCACCACCGCCAGCGCCACCACGTTCATCAGGATCGCCGAGCCGCCGAAGCTCATCAGCGGCAGGGTCAGGCCCTTGGTCGGCAACGCCCCCAGGTTCACGCCCATGTTGATGAAGGTCTGGAAGCCGATCCAGATGCCGATGCCCTGCGCCACCAGGCCCGAGAACACGCGGTCGAGCGCGATCGCCTGGCGGCCGATGTGCATGATCCGCCGCGTGAGCCAGAGGAACAGGCCGATCGCGAGCAACACGCCGACCAGGCCGAATTCCTCGCCGATCACCGCCAGCAGGAAGTCGGTGTGGGCTTCGGGCAGCCAGTGCAGTTTCTCGACGCTGCCGCCGAGGCCGACGCCGAAGACCTCGCCGCGACCGATCGCGATCAGCGAATGCGAGAGCTGGTAGCCCTTGCCGAGCGCATGCTCCTCGCTCCACGGATCGAGGTAGGCAAAGATGCGCTCGCGCCGCCACGGGCTGGTGGCCACGATGGTGCCGAAGGCCGCCACCACCAGCGCCGCGATGACGAAGAACATGCGCGCGTTGACGCCGCCCAGGAACAGGATGCCCATCGCGATCACGGCGATCACCATGAAGGCGCCCATGTCGGGCTCGGCCATCACCAGCATGCCGACCACCACCACCGCGATGCCCATCGGCAGCACGGCGCGAAAGAAGCGCTCCTTGATCTCCATCTTGCGCACCATGTAGCTGGCGGCGTAGAGCACCATCGCGAGCTTGGCCAGCTCCGAGGGCTGAAAGCGCATGAAGCCCAGCGGCAGCCAGCGGCGGGCGCCGTTGACATTGATGCCGATGTGCGGGATCAGCACCGCGACCAGCAGCAGCAGCGAGGCGACGAAGAGCCAGGGCGCGGCGCGCTCCCAGGTCTTCATCGGCACCTGGAAGGCCAGCAGGCCGGCGATCGCCGCGATCACCAGCGAGGCCGCATGGCGCGTGAGGAAGAAGGTCGAGCTGTAGCCGGCGCGCGCAAAGCGCGGGCTGTCCGACAGCGCGATCGAGGCCGAATAGACCATCACCAGGCCCCAGGCCAGCAACGCCACCGTGACCCAGACCAGCGCCTGATCGAAGCCCAGCACGCGCACCGGCGCCGCCTTGGTCTGCGTCATGCCGGCGTTGCCGAGCCGCACCGGCAGATGCATGGGCAAGGCGTCGATGCCGCTCTTGGCGCGACTGAACCAGCCGCCGAAGCGGCCGGCCTTGTTGGGCGTGGCGGCGGTCGCGGTGGTCATGCCGCACCCTCCCCGGAGTCTGCCGGCCCATCGGCGAGCGCCTGCACGGCCTCGCAGAACACCTCGGCGCGATGCGCGTAGTCCTTGAACATGTCGAAGCTGGCACAGGCGGGCGACAGCAGCACCGCATCGCCCGGATGGGCGCGTCCGGCCGCCACCGTCACGG
>NZ_JBFUCI010000234.1:0-9936 GCF_056405335.1 Variovorax sp. P1_H12_2 | reverse complement strand
GCGCCGAACTGATCATTTTCGGCAGCGGCAAGCGCATCCGATTTCCGCAACCCGCCTGGCTCCAGCCGCTGATGGCGCAGCGCATCGGCGTCGAAACCATGGACACGCCGGCGGCCTGCCGCACCTACAACATTCTCGCGAGCGAAGGCCGCCATGTGGTCGCCGCACTCCTGATCGAGAAGCCCCAAGGGCAATAGGAGGCATTTCGGGGTAAAATTGCGGGTTGCGAACCGGTGGCTCGCCCTCCTCAGTTAGCAACGACCAATCCTCCATGGTCTCGACGGGCTTCGACCGGGTCGGACATGGAATCAAACGGAGAAAACAAGATTCATGGCGATCGTTGTCAACAAACCCATCCCCGAATTCGACGCCAATGCGACAGGCGGCCTGAAGGTCTCGAACACTTCGCACCTCGGCCACGTGCTGGTCATGTATTTCTACCCTAAAGACAATACCCCCGGCTGCACCACTGAAGCAATGCAGTTCCGTGACCGCTACAAGGACTTCGAAAAGGCCGGCGCCACGGTATTCGGCGTGTCGCGCGACAACATGAAGTCGCACGACGAATTCAAGGCCAAGCTCGAACTCCCCTTCGAGCTGATCGCGGACACCGAAGAAAAGATGTGCCACATGTTCGGTGTGGTCAAGAACAAGATCATGTACGGCAAGAAGGTCAAGGGCATCGAGCGCAGCACCTTCCTGATCGGCGCCGACGGCGTGCTCAAGGCCGAATGGCGGGGCCTGAAGGTTCCGGGCCACGTCGACGACGTCCTGAAGGCGGTCAAGGCGCTCAAGAAAGCTGCCTGAAGCCTGAATTCGTGTGGTTTTGCGCACTCGCGTTGGCGAAGCGCAACGATCACGGGTTGCGTCACGTGCGATGTGCATAATGGCTTCATGCCGTTGAGCTCCACGACCGCATCCACCGAACAAAGCCGCCCTGGTCTTCAGGCGGCTTTTTCGCTTTCTGGCACCCTTCCTTTTGCGAGCGACACCCCCCATGCCTCTGCCTCCCGCCCCCACGAAACGCGCCGCCCTGCTGTCGCCGGACGCGCACGACGCGCCCGCCCGTTCCTCGCAGGGACGCAACGGTCGCCGCTCGTCCGACCGCAGGACTGAACAAAGCGGCTCGAGCGGGCCCCAGCCGCTCGAATTGTTCGATCGCCACGTCGCGGAGGCCGGCGGCCCTGTCGAGCCGCCACCGCTGCCCGCCAAGGCGAAGGCGCCGGCCCGCCCGGTGCCGGAGCCCGCCGTACAGGTCGAGACGCGCGCCAAGGCCGTCCCTGCCCCTGCGCCCCAAGCGCCGGCGCGTCCCAAGCGCAGCAAATCCAACGGCCCGGCCAAGCTCTTCGTGCTCGACACCAATGTGCTGCTGCACGATCCGATGTGCCTGTTCCGATTCGAGGAGCACGACATCTTCCTGCCGATGATCGTGCTGGAAGAGCTCGACGGCCACAAGAAAGGCACCACCGAGGTCGCGCGCAACGGCCGCCAGACCAGTCGCACGCTCGACGCGCTGGCCGGCGCCCAGGGTGCCGACATCGGCAAGGGGCTGAAGCTCGACACCACCGGCCACCGCGAGGCCGGCGGCAAGCTGTTCTTCCAGACCGCCCCACTCGACTACACGCTGCCGACCAGCCTGCCGCAGGGCAAGGCCGACAACCAGATCCTCGGCGTCGTGCAGGCACTGCGCGATCTCTACGCCCAGGAGGCGCCCGGCCGTCTGAAGCAGGAGGTGGTGTTGGTGTCGAAGGACATCAACATGCGCGTCAAGGCACGCGCGCTCGGCCTCGCGACCGACGACTACCAGAACGACAAGACGCTGGAGGACGGCGACCTGCTCTACGCCGGCTCGCTCGCGCTTCCGGCCGATTTCTGGACCCGCCAGAGCAAGACGATCGAGAGCTGGCAAAGCGGCAGCAGCACCTTCTACCGGATCAGCGGCCCGATCGTGCCCAACCTCTTCATCAACCAGTTCGTCTACTTCGAGGCTCCCGGCGAGCCCAGCATGTATGCGCGCGTGACCGAGATCCGCGACAAGACCGCGGTGCTCAAGACGCTGAAGGACTACGGCTCGGCCAAGAACGCAGTCTGGGGCGTCAATACACGCAATCGCGAGCAGAACTTTGCGATGAACCTGCTGATGGACCCGGAGGTCGACTTCGTCACGCTGACCGGCACCGCCGGCACCGGCAAGACGCTGATGGCGCTGGCCTCGGGCCTGACGCAGGTGCTCGACGACCGCCGCTACACCGAGATCATCATGACCCGCGCGACCGTGAGCGTGGGCGAAGACATCGGCTTCCTGCCCGGCACCGAGGAGGAGAAGATGGGCCCCTGGATGGGCGCGCTCGACGACAACCTCGAGTTCCTGGCCAAGGGTGACGGCGGCGGTGCCGGTGAATGGGGCCGCGCGGCCACCAACGAGCTGATCCGCAGCCGCATCAAGATCAAGAGCATGAACTTCATGCGCGGGCGCACCTTCCTGAACAAGTACGTGATCATCGACGAGGCGCAGAACCTGACGCCCAAGCAGATGAAGACGCTGGTGACGCGCGCGGGCCCGGGCACCAAGATCATCTGCATGGGCAACCTGGCGCAGATCGACACGCCCTACCTCACCGAAGGCTCGTCGGGCCTCACCTTTGCGGTCGACAAGTTCAAGGGCTGGCCGCACAGCGGGCACATCACGCTGGCGCGCGGGGAGCGCTCGCGACTGGCGGATTTCGCGAGCGAAGTGCTGTAGCTCGCCCCCCAGGTTGCCCCGCACTTCGTGTCGGGGCGCCCCCCCCACCGTTTCGCGGTGTTTCACGAACGGGCCTGCGCTGCGCGCAGGCCGTTTTTTTTGGTCTGCTGAAGGCTCCTGACAATACGTTGTCAGGAGGCTCCGCGCAGCATGGAGGCTTCAATCACTGACACAGGAGAGCACCATGACTGCCACCACCATCAACTGGTTCGAGATTCCCGTTGCGAACCTCGACCGCGCGCAAGCCTTCTACGAGAAGGTGCTCGGCCGCACGCTGAAACGCGAGGCCATGGGCGGCGACCCGATGGCGATCTTTCCCTATCAGGAGCCGGCCACCGGCGGATGCCTGATGGCCGGCGGCCCGCGCGCCGCAGCGGCGGGCAGCGGTGTGCGGATCTATCTCGACTGCATGCCGAGCATCGACGCCGCCCTGTCGCGCGTCGCCGCGGCAGGCGGTGGGATCGTGACGCCGAAGACCGCGCTGCCGGAGGGCATGGGCTTCTTTGCCGTTCTGCGCGACACCGAAGGCAACGAAGTGGGCCTGCACGCGCTGGCCTGAAATCGGTGACAGCCATGACCCACAGGAACTGGATCGCCGTCGCCAGCGCGGAGCATGCGCGCCGCGGCCGCGACAATGCCGAAGGCGGCTTCATGCAGGTCGGCCACGGCAAGCTTGCGCCGCTCAAGCGCATCAGGGCCGGCGACCATGTCGCCTACTATTCGCCGACCACGGTACTGGGCGGCGCCGACAGGCTGCAGAGCTTCGTGTCGATCGGCGTCGTGCACGGCGACGAGCCCTACGAGGCCGACATGGGCAACGGCTTCGTGCCGTGGCGGCGAGACGTGCACTACGCCGCCGCCAGCGAAGCGCCCATCCTGCCGCTGATCGAACAGTTCGATTTCGTCGAAGACCCGAAGCGCTGGGGCAGCAAGTTCCGCTTCGGCATGTTCGAAGTCAACGACCACGATTTCCGCCTGATCGCGGCGGCCATGAAGGCCGACCGCAAAGGCCTCAACCTCTGAATGCCATGATGGAGAGAACCATGCAACCCCAACTTCAGCGCCTCGATCCCTTCAAGGTCGCCGGACTCACCGCACGCACCACGAACCGCGACGAGAGCGACCCCGAGGCCGCGCGCATCGGCACGCTCTGGAACCGCTTCTTCGGCGAGCGCGTCTACGAGACGACGCCTCACCGCATCGACGACATGCGGCTCTACGGCGTCTACTCGGCCTACGAGACCGACGCGCACGGAGCCTTCGACATCACGACCGGCGTCGCGGTGGCCGATGGCCCTGCGACGGTGCGGATCGAAGGCGGCGAATACCTGGTGTTCACCGGGCAAGGCGAAATGCCGCAGATGGTGCTCGCGGTCTGGCAGGCGATCTGGCACTATTTCGACGCTCACCCGGAAATCCGGCGCCGCTACCAGAGCGACTTCGAGGCCTACAGCGGGCCCGACCAGGTCGCCATTCACATCGGAGTCCTGACGGACTGAAAAAGCTCGCGCTCCCCGACTTCGAAACCAGACTCCTGGGAAGCTGATCCCGATCCATGCGCCGTGCCGACCGCTTGTTCCAGATCGTCCAGATCATTCGTGGGCGGCGGCTCACCACGGCCGCCTTCCTTGCGCGCCGTCTCGAGGTCTCCGAGCGCACGGTGTACCGCGACGTCGCCGATCTGCAGCGCCAGGGCGTGCCGGTCGAGGGCGAAGCGGGCGTCGGCTATCGCCTGGGCGCGGGCTTCGACCTGCCGCCGCTGATGTTCACGCAGGACGAGGCCGCGGCACTGGTGGCATCGGCGCGCCTGGCGCAAAGCTGGGTCGACGCCGCGATGGCGCGCGACATCGAATCGGCGCTCGGCAAGATCCTGTCGGTGCTGCCGCCGGCGGCGCGGGTATCGGCCGAAAGCCTGGCGCTCTACGCCCCCGCCTACGTGCTCGACGCCGGCACGCGGTCGCGGCTGCAGACGCTGCGCGAGGCCGTGCAGTCGCGCCACAAGCTGCGCATGGACTACCGCGACGTCGCGGGCGCCCCCAGCCAGCGCACGGTGCGCCCGCTGGGCTGTTTCTACTGGGGCAAGGTCTGGACCTTCTCGGCCTGGTGTGAACTGCGCAATGACTTCCGCGGCTTCCGGCTCGACCGCATTGACGCCATCGAAGTGCTGCCGGAGCGCTTCAGGGACGAGTCCGGCAAGACCCTGGCCGACATGCTGCGCCAGCTCAAGGCCGATTCCGGCGGGACCGCCTAGATGGCCCCCACGCTCCTTCACTTCGTGTGGTCGCTGCCCCCCGAGGGGGAGACGGCAGGCCGCCCGTCTGCGCGAAGCGCGGACTTCGCCGCGCTGGCGGCCCGGCGCCGGCCTAGAAGTCGTTGGCGCCGGCGAGGTTCTCGAACTTGGTCAGCGGCTTCAGGAACGCCAGCTTGACGGTGCCCGTCGGGCCGTTCCGGTGCTTGCTGATGATCACTTCGGCGACGCCGGGTTCCTTGCTGTTCTTGTCGTAGTAGTCGTCGCGATAGATGAACATGATGATGTCGGCATCCTGCTCGATCGCGCCGGATTCGCGCAGGTCGCTCATCATCGGACGCTTGTCGGTCCGGCTCTCGACGCCGCGGCTCAGCTGCGACAGCGCGATCACCGGACACTTGAGTTCCTTGGCCAGCATCTTCAGGCCGCGCGAGATTTCACCCACCGCGGTGGCGCGGTTCTCGTCGTTCATGCTGGTCGACACGCTCATGAGCTGCAGGTAGTCGACCACGATCAGGCCGAGCTTGCCGTACTGGCGCGCCAGGCGCCGCGCATTGGCGCGCAGCTCGCTGGTGGTCAGGCCGGGCGTCTCGTCGATGTGCAGCGAGACGTTGCGCAGTTTCTCGATCGCCTCGGTCAGGCGCGGCCATTCCTCGTCGGTCAGCTTGCCGGTGCGCAGGTGGCCCTGGTCGATGCGGCCGATCGAGCCGACGATACGCACCGCCAGCTGGGAGGCCCCCATTTCCATCGAGAACACTGCCACCGGCAGGCCTTCGTTGAGCGCCACGTGCTCTGCGATGTTGATCGCCAGCGAGGTCTTCCCCATCGAAGGGCGCGCGGCCAGCACGATCATGTCGCCCGGCTGCAGGCCGGAGGTCATCTTGTCGAACTCGTAGAAGCCGGTGCGCACGCCCGTGATGTCGTTCGGGTTCTCGGCCATCTCGGTCACGCGGTCCAGCAGTTCGACCACCAGGGAGTCCATGCCCTGGAAGCCCTGCTTCATGCGCGTGCCTTCCTCACCGATGTTGAAGATCTTCTGCTCGGCCTCGTCGAGGATCTTGTCGACCGCCTTGCCCTGGGTGTTGAAGGCGTTGGTCGCGATCTCGTCGCTGGCGCTCACGAGCTTGCGCAGGATCGAACGCTCGCGCACGATTTCGGCATAGCGGCGGATGTTGCTGGCGCTCGGCACGTACTGGGCGAGCGAGTTGAGGTAGCCGAGCCCGCCGATCTCGTCGGCCTTGCCGAGGTTCTGCAGCTGCTCGTAGACCGTGATCACGTCGGCCGGCTTGCTGGCATTGATCAGCGTGCCGATGGCCGCGTAGATCAGCTTGTGCTCGTGGCGGTAGAAATCGCCATCGACCACCACGTCGGCCATGCGATCCCAGGCACCGTTGTCGAGCAGGAGCCCGCCCAGCACGCTCGATTCGGCCTCGATCGAATGCGGTGGGATGCGCAATTGCGCGATCTGGCGGTCGGACGACGGGTCGTTATCGGCGTAGGAAAAAACTGCGGACATGAAGTTCCTTGCAACCATGCATGCTAAGCGGCGGCGGGCGCGGCGTCACGTGGACAAGGCTGTGAATAAGCGGTGATCTTCCGGTGCAGCGTCTGGGACAACCCATCCGCCCGGAAAAAGAAAAGCCGCCCGAAGGCGGCTCTTCCAAGCGCGCGAAGCGCGTCGGGCGATCAGGCGGTTTCGCCGTAGACCGCGACGGTGATGTCGACCACCACGTCGGTGTGCAGCGCGACGCTGACGGTGCTGTCGCCAGCGACCTTGATCGGGCCGTTGGGCATGCGCACCTGCGACTTCGCCACCTTGTAGCCCTGCTTGTTGAGCTCTTCGGCGATGTCGCTGTTGGTCACCGAGCCGAACAGGCGGCCGTCGACGCCGGCCTTCTGGGTCAGCTTGACGGTGGTGCCGGCGAGCTTCTCGCCCTGGGCTTGCGATTCGGCCAGCTTGGCGGCAGCAGCCTTTTCGAGTTCGACGCGCTTGGCTTCGAATTCGGCCTTGTTGGCTTCGGTGGCACGGCGGGCACGGCCCGACGGGATCAGGAAGTTGCGAGCGTAACCGTCCTTGACCTTGACGATTTCGCCGAGCACGCCGAGGTTGACGACCTTGTCCAGAAGAATGACTTGCATGGTATCTGGCTCCTTAGACGCGGTGTTGGTCGCTGTACGGCACCATCGCGAGGAAGCGGGCACGCTTGATCGCGGTGTTGAGCTGGCGCTGGTAGATCGCGCGCGTGCCCGTCAGGCGTGCGGGGATGATCTTGCCGTTTTCGCTGATGAAGTCGCGCAGGGTGTCGATGTCCTTGTAGTCGATTTCTTCGACGCCGGCGACGGTGAAGCGGCAGAAGCGCTTGCGCTTGAACAGCAACGACTGGGTGTTGCGCTTCGGACGCTTGTCCTTGTTGAATTTCTTGAACGTGGCCATTTTTGGACCTCTAGAAAATTAGTTGAATTCTTGAATGTGAAGCACGGGATGCTTGGCCGTACCCGGTGTGGCGAGGAAGCCCTGGAATCGCCAGAGACTGCCCAGCTCCTGCCTTGCGAGCCGCTCGGCCACTGCGCCGAACGCGACGGCCTTGATGGCCGCCTTGACCTGTCGGGGCTGGGCCGCTTCGGTCACTGTCGACTCGTGTTCGAGTCGCAGGTCGATGGCGGGCAATCCGGCAGGCGTGTAACGCATGGCTCCGAGTTCGGCGACGCAGGCAGTCAGCACCAGCTGATTGACCGCGGCAGCGCTCACAACATCAGTTGTTGTTGGCGGCGTATTCGGCCTGCTGGGCCTTGCGGGCCTCTTCGCGCTCGACCGTCTTCATCATCGACGAAGGACCGGTGTCGGCCTTCTTCTTGACCACGGTGAGGTGGCGCAGAACGGCGTCGTTGAACTTGAACGCGTGCTCGAGTTCGGCCATGACGGTCTGCTCGGCTTCGATGTTCACGCACAGGTAGTGCGCCTTGTTGAGCTTGTTGATCTGGTAGGCCAGCTGACGGCGGCCCCAGTCTTCAACGCGGTGGACCTTGCCGCCGCCGGCCGTGATCAGGCCCTTGTAGCGTTCCAGCATGGCCGGAACTTGCTCGCTCTGATCCGGATGGATCAGCAAAATGATTTCATAGTGACGCATTGGCACTCCTTGTGGATTTTTCCCGCGATTGGCAGGAAAGGGGTTGAGCCACCCGCGGCGTCAGACGTGGTGTGGCAAGGCAAAGCCGTAAATTATAGCACTCAGGCCGGCGCCGGGCCGTTCCCGGGTGGCCTGAGGCCCCTTGAGGGGGCGTGCGGGTCAGCCGCGCAGCGCCCGTTCGAGCGCCGAGGCCTTCTCGGGCCCCACCGCGGCCTGGATCTTGGGAAACAGCTCCAGCAGTTGCTCGCAGTTCGAGGTGCCTTCGACCGCCAGGTTGAGCCTGAAGCCGCGCAAGCCGAGGCTGCCGGTCAGCTGGGTGGCGATCGGATAGGCGTCCTTGTAGCGTTGCTGGTCCGAGCGCGCGGCCTGCGGTACACCCGCTGCACGCTTGGGCGCGGCGGCAACCGGAAGCGCCGCTGGGACGGCCACAACCGCGGTCGCACCCTCCCCGACCTGCGCCAGCAGCCCCTGCCCGACCATCTGGTCGATCTCCTCGCGGCTCACGCCCATTCCGGACTCGAGCACCTCGCCAACGCTTCGCTTGCCATCGAAAAGGATGAACGCGGTGCGCTGGCGTGGCGTCAGCGCAATGGACCGGTCCTTGAGAACACGCTGCCCGGCTTCGGTCTTGACAAGAATCATGGGGTTCCTCGACGTCAAGGTCAGGGCGTATAGCAGGGCCGGCCAATGGTCCTGGTGCGACTTCAGCACAACCGCGCCCCGGGATCCGGCGAGTTTGACACCAAAGAAGCATCTGGTTGCAAATACAGCCAGCTGACGCGAGGATTACACGAAAGACCGTGACCAAGTCGTTGCGCGGCGGTGACAAATCTGCCACCGCCGCCCCTCGCAGCCGCTCAGCGCTTGGCGAGCTGCTGCCAGGTTTCGATCACGCTGTCGGGGTTGAGCGAGATCGACTCGATCCCCTGCTCGGCGAGCCAGAGCGCGAAATCCGGATGGTCGCTGGGGCCCTGGCCGCAGATCCCGACGTACTTGCCCTGGTCCTTGCAGGCCTTGATGACCTTCGCCAGCAGCGCCTTGACGGCCGGGTCGCGCTCGTCGAAGTCGGCGGCCAGCAGTTCCAGGCCGGAGTCGCGGTCCAGGCCCAGCGTGAGCTGGGTCAGGTCGTTCGAGCCGATCGAGAAGCCGTCGAAGAATTTCAGGAACTCCTCGGGCAGGATCGCGTTGCTCGGCACCTCGCACATCATGATCAGCTTGAGTTCGTTCTCGCCGCGCTTCAGGCCGTGCTCGCCCAGCAGCGTGGTCACGCGCTCGGCCTGGCCCAGGGTGCGCACGAAGGGCACCATGATCTGCACGTTGGTCAGGCCCATCTCGTTGCGCACGCGCTTGAGCGCCTCGCACTCCATCGCGAAGGCCTCGCTGAACTCGCCGCTGAGGTAGCGCGCCGCGCCGCGGAAGCCCAGCATCGGGTTCTCTTCCTCGGGCTCGTAGCGGCTGCCGCCGATCAGCTTGCGGTACTCGTTGGACTTGAAGTCCGAGAGGCGCACGATCACCGGCTTGGGCCAGAAGGCGGCGCCGATGGTGGCGATGCCCTCGGCCACCTTGTCGACGTAGAAGGCCCGCGGCGACGCATGGCCCCGTGCCACCGATTCGACCGCCTTCTTGAGGTCGGCATCGACATTCGGGTAGTCGAGGATCGCCTTGGGATGGACGCCGATGTTGTTGTTGATGATGAACTCGAGCCGCGCCAGGCCGACGCCGTGGTTCGGCAGCTGGGCGAAGTCGAAGGCCAGCTGCGGATTGCCCACGTTCATCATGATCTTGAGGTCGATCGGGGGCATCTCGCCGCGCTGGAC
>NZ_JBFUCI010000233.1:0-9947 GCF_056405335.1 Variovorax sp. P1_H12_2 | reverse complement strand
GCGCAGCCTCGCGCGCGACCTCATCGACCGAGAGCCAGTCTTCGTCCAGATCGGCGTCGTCGCGTTGCCCGTGCTTCTGGGTCGCCATCAACGCGCCCCCAGGTAGGCGTCGATCACCCGCTGATCATTCTGGATGACCTCAGGCTGTCCCTGCGCAAGCAACTCGCCATGCGCGAGGCAGTAGATGTATTCGGCCAGCCGCATGATCACCCGCATGTTGTGTTCGATGACGAACAGCGTGACCCCGAACTCGCGGTTCACTCGGCGCAGCTGGCTGATCAGGCCGTTGATCAATGTCGGATTGATGCCGGCCGTGGGCTCGTCGAGCAGCAGCATCCTGGGTTCGCTCATGAGCGCCATGGCGAACTCGAGCAGCTTCTGCTGTCCGAAGGAAAGTTCGCCCGCTTGAAGCTGGCGTTTGGCGTACAGGCCGACGAACTTGAGCAGATCCTCGGCCTTGCCGGTCTCGGCGGGCGAAACGCGGCGAAACATCGAGCGCCATCGATCGCCGGACTGCGGCACGCTGATGATCATGTTTTGCATGCAGGTCATCCTGCGGTAGATGCGCGTCTGCTGAAAGGTGCGCAACAGACCCAGACGGGCGATTTCGGGCACGCGCAAACGGGAGATCTCGCGCGCCTGAAAGCGGATCGAGCCGGCGTCGATCGGGTGATAGCCGACGATCGAATTGAACAGCGTGGTCTTGCCGGAGCCGTTGGGGCCGATCAACCCGATGATCTTGCCCTCGGGCACGTCGAGACCGATCCCGTTGTTGGCGACCACGCCGCCGAATGTCTTGCGCACGCCGCGGATGCTGAGGATCGCCGTCACTGATGGACCTCCGATCCTTCGATCCGGTGACCGAAGCGCTCCGGCCAGCGCTCGTGCACCCACCCGAGAATCCCGCGCGGGAAGAACACCACGATGATCACGATCAGCAAGCCGAGCGCCACGCGCTGCCAGCCGAGCAGGTAGGTCCAGAACGCCTCCTTGGTCAGATGGAAGATCACCGCACCGATCACGGGGCCCCAAAGCGTTCCCTTCCCGCCCAGGATCGCCATCAGCACCATCCACACGCCGAAGGTCGTGCCGGCGAACGCGACCTCGCGCGCATCGATGAAGCCGATCATGTTGCCCACGGCAGCGCCGGAAAGTGCCAGAAACAACGCCGAGATGCACCACGCCGTGGTCTTGTACCGCGTCGTGCGCAGGCCCATCGCTTCGGCCTTGTCTTCATCGTCGCGGATGGCGTTGATCGCAAGGCCGAAGCGTCCGGCGTACAACCAGCGAAGGAACGCAAAGGTGATGGCCGCAAGTGCCAGGCAGAGGTAGTAGAAGAAGCTCTCGCGCCCGCCGATCGCGCCAGGGAACAGCGGCGGGACCATGCCCGCGCCGGCGCCGATGAAATCCCAGCCGCCGGCAAGTTCGCCCGCGGCAATGCCAAGACCCAGCGTGCCGATGGCGAAGTAGTGTCCGCGCAAGCCGAGCATGCCGGACCCGAGCAGTGCGGCCACGGCGACTGCAAGCACGGCGCCCCCACCCATGCCAAGGAACAGCGCCGGAAAATAGCCGAGACCCGAGTCCCGCTGCACCACGGCACAGGCGTACGTGCCGATGCCGAAGAACAGGATGTTGCCGAAAGAGTTGTAGCCCATCTGGCCGCCTTGCAGGTCCCAGGTGAGCGCGAACACGATCATCACCCAAAGGAACGCCAGCTGCGTGCGGTAGCCGGGCACCAGGATCGGCGCCAGCAGCGCCAGCAGCGCCAGGACCGCCACGCCGGCATAGAGGGCCGCACGCGTGAACGCCGAGTTCATCGCAGGACCCTCCGCTGGCGACCGAGCGAGAATCGTCGCCACACGAGAATGACGACCAGCAGGCCATAGACAAAGGCCGCCTGGTATTCCGCACCGAGGATGAACCCGGCGAAATTCTCGGCCGCGCCGAGCCCGAGCGCTGCGACGAACACGGCCATCACATTGCCGAGTCCGGCGAGGATCACGATCATGAACGAGCGCACCGTGTACGGCAGGCCCAGGTACGGATGCACCACCCAGGTCATCGCCACCAAGGCCCCGGCCGCCCCGCAGATCGCCGCGTTGATGCCGAAGGTCCAGGCGTACACGGCGTCTGTATCGACGCCCATGATGCGCGCGGCACGCGCGTTCTGGGCCGTGGCCCGGATCGCCCGTCCCATTCGCGAACGCTTGAGAAACCCCATCAACGCAGCCCCGACCACCAGGGCCGCCACGAATGAAACCAGCTTGATCTCGGCGACAGTGACCAGCCCGCCGAACAGGAACAAGGTTCCGAAACCGGACTCGGCCGTGCGCAGATTCGCGCCGAACAGGCCGTTGGCGAGTTGCTGCAAGAGAACGCTGAGGCCGAAGGTGGCGAGGATGGAGACGAACAGATCCTTGTCCACGACGCGGAAGATGACGCTGCGGTACAGCGCCCAGCCGAAAAGGAACATCAGCAGCGCGGCCAGCGGAATTCCGAACAACGGGTGGATGCCGGCGGCATACAGGAAGAACGCGACGTACCCCCCGAGCATGACCAACTCGCCCTGGGCGATATTGATCAGGTTCATCACGCCCCAGACGAGCGCCATGCCGTAGGCCGGAAGCGCAAAGATCGCTCCGATCCAGATACCGTCGAGCAGCAACTGCACCGACAGCACGGGCGCGTCGAACAGCAACTGGAGGTTGTTCATCTCGCCATTCACCTCTCCCAGTCCCGGGCCGCCGGACCGGGGAACGGAGCGCCGCCGCTACGGCGCGACCTTTCGCGGCCAGACCAGCTTGGCCTCGGCCCATCGGGTCGGGGCCACCACCTTGTAGTGTCCGTTCTGCACTTGGTAAAGCACCATGGGCTTGGCGGTGTTCTTTCCGCTCGGGTCGAACTTGATCGGCCCGTAGAAGGTCATCATGTCGGTGCTGGCGATGGCATCGCGCACCTTCTCGGGATCGAAGGACTGGGCGCGTTCGAAGGCGTCCACATAGACCAATACCGACGCCGTCGACTCGGCCGCCTGGTACGGTGCTTCGTAGCCGAACTCCTTCTTGAAGCGCTGCGCATACTGCTCGGCGGTGCCGAACCACTTGTCCCGATAGTTCAGGGTGCGGTCCCATTGCGAAGCGCACAAGACCGACTCGGCGAGCTTGCCCAGCGTCTCCGCAACCTGGGCCGAGTCGCAGTGCGTCGTGGCGATCATCGGGACGTCCACCTTCATCTCCGCCGTCTGTCGCACCACGAGGGTCGCGCCCTTCTCGTGCCCGGACACGATGAGCAGATCGGGCTTGAGGGCCCTGACCTTGGCGAGCGTCGCCGCCATGTCGTTCAGGTCGGGCGGCAGCTTGTCGTCGATGACGACCTTCATGCCCTGACGCGCGGCGTCCTCCACCACGCCGTCGCGCACGTCCAGGCTGAACGGATCGTTCTCGAAAGCCATCGCGACCTTGAGCGTCTTCGGGTCGCGACCGTTCTGCCTGGCGACTTCGGCCGCCAGGTTCACTGCATCGCGCAAGTAGTAGTCCGAAGTGGACAGGACGGCAAACAGGTAGCGATAGCCTTGGGTGAACAATTCGCGCGCCGCGCCGTTGCCTTCGACGTGCGGAACCTTGTATTTCTCGGTCACCGGCGCGATCGCCTTGGTCAATCCCGAGCTGTAGGCGCCGAGCACGAACTTCACTCCGTCCTGGGCAATCAGGCGCTCGGCGAGCTGCGCCCCGCGCGCCGGCGTGGATTCATCGTCGTAGTAGACGATCTTGAATTTGTAGCTCTTGTCGCCCACCTTGACGCCGCCGTTTTCGTTGGCGCGCTTGACCGCAAGATCGTAGCCGTCCTTCGTGTTCTTGCCGTTGACGGAATACTTGCCGGTGATCGACACCGCCGCGCCGAGAACGATGGAATCGGCTTCGACCTTGTCGGCGCCCTTCGCTGCCGTCATCAACAGCAGGGCGCAGGCGCCCGCGGTCGGCAGGAGTGTCATGGCGGATGTTTTCGGCATGATTGCCTCCTCATGCGTCCTCTCCGATGGAGCGTCGGTGCGGCACGTTCAATATAGCCCTTCGATACCCCCAATGGGGCAGTGGGCGTATCGGCGCTGCGGCTCGTTGTGCCAGTGGCTTGCCATCGCGCCCGCCGACTCGCAGAATTCTTGTCTGCACAGCACTCTAGCTGCTAGAGGATGTGATGAACTTCGACCCTGTCCCTCCTGTCGCGCTGGTGGTGGACGATGAGCCGGTGACCCGCCTGATGGTGAAGCGGGCACTGGAAACCCTCGGCTGCGCGCCGGTCCTGGAGGCTGCCGACGGAATCGCTGCGCAGGAGGTCCTGCGCCAGCACCCGGACGTCGCCCTGGTGCTGACGGACATCATGATGCCGCGCATGGACGGCCTGGAACTGCTGCGCTGGGGACGCCAGGCGGTGCCGGACGCCATGTGGATCGTCCTCTCGGGGCTGGAAACCTTCGACTCGGCGGTGGCCGCGATCCGGCTGGGGGCGTTCGACTTCCTGTCGAAATCGCCGCACTCCGAAGAGATGGGGGTCGCGGTGCGCAACGCGCTCGAGCGGCGGCAGCTGCTGGCTGAACGCGAGGGGTTGCACCGGGAGCTGAAGCGCAAGGTCTGCGAACTTGAGCAGACGTCCGAAGTGCTGCGCCGCGATCTCGAGCGGGCGGAGGTGATCCAGCGCGCCTTGCTGCCGCGCAGCCCGCCCCCGATGGAGGGCTATTGCATCCAGGCGGTCTACCGCCCGGGACAGCATGTGGGCGGCGACCTCTACGACGTGGTCCGGCTGGGCGAGCAGCACCTCGCCTTCTACCTGGCCGACGCCACCGGCCACGGGGTGACCTCGGCGATGCTCTCGGTGCTGTTCAAGCAGCGGCTGGTCCTGGTGGACCCGGCGACGGGCCTCGCGCTGCCGCCGGCGGAGGTCTTGGCCGCGGTGAACCGCTCGATCTGCGAGGCGCACGCCGCGCCGGGACTTTTCCTGACGGCCGTCTTTGGCCTGCTGGATACGTCGGACGCGAGCCTCACGCTGGCATCGGCGGGCCATCCGCCCGTGCTGCACGCACGTCACGGCCGGGAAACGCGCCTGGTCCGTCGCACGGGACCCGCGCTCGGGCTGGCGCCGGACGCGCACTTCCAACAGGTGCGTCTTCATCTCCTGGCGGGCGACCGGATCCTCCTCTACACCGACGGGCTGCTGCCCTCCGGGTCGGAGCGCGAGCTGGACCTGCTCAAGCAGGTGCTGGCCAAGCCGCTCTCCAGTGCGCAGGAAGCGATGGCCCACCTTCACGGTGGCGCACCGGCGGGAGCGGACCGGGATGACGTGACCATCCTGCTCATCGACGCGCACGCGGGCGCCTCCTGGTTCGACAATGGCGCCGAGCTCCCCGCGGCCGACGCGTCAGCCGCCTCTGGCGCGCCGCGGTCCGAGAGTGAGGCGGTGTTCTATGGCGAAACCGACCATGCCGCCTACCTTGCGCTGCGTGGCCGGGCCACCTGGATGCATTGCGACGCCTTCCATGAAACGGCCCTGGCCGTGCTGGACGGAGGACGCTCCCTGGTGCTGGACCTCTCCGGCTGCGAGTACATGGACAGCACCTGCCTCGGCACGGTGCACGAGCTGGTCGCCCGGGGCGGTGTGGTGCTCGCGGGGGTGACGCCGGCCGTGCGCGCCCTGTTCGAGGAACTGAGCATGCAGCAGGTGCTGGCCGCGATCCGCGAGGACCACCCCGCCGCGCCCGAGCTCTACGCGCTGGGCACGGGGGGCGGCCAGGGCGCGATGCGCAAGCGGATCCTGCAGGCGCACGAGGCCCTCTCCGCGCTGAGCGAACGCAACCGCGAGGAGTTCAAGGAAGTCGTCGAGTCGCTCCGTGGCGAGCAGGACGCGCCCAGATGACCATCCGAGTGCTGCATCTCGAGGACGACCCGGCCGATGCGCAGCGCATCCGGGACAGGCTGCAGGGCGGGGATCTTGACTGCGACATCGTGTGGGTGCCAACCAGGGAGGACTTCGTCTCCGCCCTGCAGCGGCAAGCCTTCGACCTCGTGCTGTCCGACTACGAAGTCGGCGGCCTGGAGATGCTGCGGCACGTGCGGCAGCAGCACCCGGAGCTGCTGCTGATCGTGATTTCCAAAAGGTTGATGACCGAGGAAGAGGCGGTGGATTGCATGAAGGCCGGCGCCACGGACTACGTCCTCAAGGAACGGGTGCAGCGGCTGGGTTTCTCGGTGCGGCGAGCGCTCGACGAACAACGGCAGAAGGTGGCGCTGCGCCGGGCGGAAGAGAACCTGCGTGCCCTGAACGTCGACCTGGAGGCGCGCGTGCACCTTCGCACGGCCGAACTGGAAACGGCCAATGCGTTCCTGAACTCGGTGATCCACCACATCCCCTATCAGGTCATGGTCAAGAACGCCGATGACCTGAAGCTCGTCCGCGTCAACCGCGCGCTCGAGCAATTGACGGGGCGCAGCCAGGAGGAGTTGCTCGGCAAGACGATTCGCGATTTCGTCAGTTCCCAGGAGGAAGCCGATTTCTTCGCGGCCAAGGACAAGGAAGCGCTCACGCTGGGCCGGGAAGTGGACATCCCCGAGGAGACCCTGCATGCATACGATGGCAGCGTGCGCGTCCTCCACGCGAAGAAAATTCCGATCCTCGACAACGCCGGCCGGCCGCGCTACCTGCTGACCATTTCGGAAGACGTGACGGAGAGAAAGAAGAAGGAGCGTGAAATCGAGCAGCTGAATGCGGCCCTGGCGCAGCGCAGCGCCGAGGTGGAAGCCGCCAACCGCGCCAAGAGCACCTTCCTGGCGACCATGAGCCACGAGATCAGGACGCCCATGCACGGCATGCTGGGCATGCTGGAACTCCTGAGCCTGACCGAGCTGGACGCCGAGCAGCGCGAGACGCTCGGGCTGGTGCGGGAATCGAGCCGGTCGCTGCTGCGCATCATCGACGACATCCTCGACTTTTCGAAGATCGAGGCCGGCAAGCTGGAGATCCGACCGGAAATCGTCTCGATCAAGCGCCTGATCGAGGAGGTGCAGAGCATCTACCTGGGCAATGCCAGCAGCAAGGGCCTGATCGTCCGGCGGATGGTCGACCCACGCGTCAGTCCGGCGCTGCGGGTCGATCCGGTGCGCCTGCGCCAGATTCTCAACAACTTCGTCAGCAACGCGATCAAGTTCACCTCCGAGGGCTGGATCGACATCAACGTGCAATGGCTGGGACGCGCGGAGGGACAGGAAAGCCTGCGGTTCGAGGTGAAGGACACCGGCATCGGCATCTCCCCCGAGGACCAGCAGCGTCTGTTTCAGCCGTTCAGCCAGGCGGACGGTGACGAGGCACGGCGGCGGCCGGGCGGCACCGGACTGGGGCTGGTCATCTCCCGGCAGCTGGCGCAGATGATGGGGGGCTCGATCCGCCTGGACAGCGAGGCGGGGAAGGGCACGACGATCACCCTGGAATTGTCCCTGCCTGTCGCCGAGACCCTGTCAGGCAGCGGCGCCGACAACGCACGCGCGCTGCCTGCGGCCATGGCCATGCGCCGCACGGCGCCCGGCACCGCGCAGGCCGAGACGGAAGGAACGCTGGTGTTGCTGGTGGACGACCACCCTATCAACCGCATGCTGCTCATGCGCCAGGTGCGAGCGCTGGGCTATGCCGGCCAGACCGCCGACGACGGCGTCCAGGCCCTGGAGATGTGGAAGTCGGGTCGCTTCGGGCTGGTCATCACCGACTGCCAAATGCCCCACATGGACGGCTACGACCTGACGCGCAGCATCCGCCGGCTGGAATCCGACGCGGGGCGCGAGCGGGTGCCGATCATCGCTTGCACAGCCAACGCGCTGCAGGGGGAGGCCGAGACGTGCTTGGCCGCCGGCATGGACGATTTCCTGGTCAAGCCGGTGGAACTGGCGCAGCTGACCGAAAAGCTCGATCGATGGCTGCCGCTGCCCCAGGCCTCCTCGCCGCCCGCCGCTGCGGCCAGCCCGGGTCCCGAGGCCGCCCCTTCCATCGGCCCGATCGACGAGGCGCTCCTCACGGCGCAATGCGCTGGCGACGCATCGATGTTGGCCGAGGTTCTGGCAGCCTTCCGGCAAACGTGCGAGGACGACTCGGCCGGACTCAGCCAGGCGGTGGCCGCCGCCGACGTCGCCCAGGTCACCCAGTTCGCCCACCGCATGGCGGGCGCCAGCAAGATGGTCGGCGCGCTCGCGTTCGCAGCCGCGTGCGAGCGCATCGACCGCGCCAGCCGCAGCGGCGACTGGAAGGCGGTTCTCGCCGGCATGTCGGCCTTCGAGCAGGAACGGATGCGCCTGGCTGCGTATTTCGAAGGTCGCAAGGCAACGGCTTGACAGGCAAGTCCGTCCCGTTGGGAGGCGGTCGATACCGCTGGGTCCCACGTGGTCATTCACGGTTGCCCGGAACGGGTCGAGAATGACGGCGTGTTTTCGCTGTCCATCGTCCAAGATGCAATGCGGCGTGCCTTGGCAGACGGTGCACTGCAGCCGATCGAGACTCAAACCATCCTCCTCGAC
Source organism: Variovorax sp. P1_H12_2 (assembly GCF_056405335.1). Classification (NCBI taxonomy): domain Bacteria; kingdom Pseudomonadati; phylum Pseudomonadota; class Betaproteobacteria; order Burkholderiales; family Comamonadaceae; genus Variovorax; species Variovorax sp. P1_H12_2. The sequence goes on along the minus strand of NZ_JBFUCI010000233.1, from coordinate 1,398 downwards.
AGCGATGGCGTCCGGTTCGTCTTGCGCACGGTATCGAGCCTCGCGCGCAAGGACGAGGCGCGCCATGTCGCGGCGGCCAGGGATCCACTCGGCGACTACGACCGTTCTCTGTTCGTCGGCGACCTCGCGCCCTCGCACTACGTCCTGCTGAACAAGTTTCAACTGCTCGCCGGCCATGTGCTGCTCGTCACCCGGAGCTTCGAACGCCAGGAGCGCCTCCTGACCGTCGAGGATTTCGCGGCGCTCATCACTTGCCTGAGTGAAGTCGATGGGCTCGCCTTCTACAACGGGGGCGTCGAAGCCGGGGCCAGCCAACGGCACAAGCACCTGCAGCTTGTGCCGCTCCCGCTCACACGCGAAAGCCCGGATGAAGTACCGATGGAGCGAGTGTTCGCCAGCGGCTCGCGGCTGCCGTTCAGGCATGCGTTCGCACGTCTGGCGCCGCAAGCGACGGCTCCCGAGTTGCATGCCCTCTATCGCGAGTTGCTTCATCGGTGCGGCATTTCCGCTGTCGCCGCCGAAGAGGGCGAAGTTCAGTCGGCACCTTACAACCTGCTGGTTCGCCGAGGCTGGATGCTCGTCGTGCCGCGTTCGCGCGCATGCTTCGAATCGATCTCGGTGAACGGCCTCGGCTTCGCTGGCTCATTGTTCTTGCGTTCGCAAGAGGAACTGGACCGCGTCCACGCCATAGGGCCGATGCAGGTGCTGCGCGCGGTCTCTGACACTTTTGTTGGTTGATCGTGACATCTGCCCTTGGAGGCGGAGGCGCATCAGCGGTCCAATCCGACCACATCGAAATTGCCACTGCTTCGATGGGGGCACCGACACCGCGTGGCTCCAAATTCCGTCCTACTCCATCCAAACGACTCATACGTTCGTACGCGTCGCCCCTTTCGCCACCGTTGCCATGTCCCTCCTCAGGCTTTCCGCGCTCCTCATTTCGCTCGTCTGTCTGCCGCTCGCGGCCCAAGCCGATGCCGTCTCCGTGTCCGGAACGGGAGCAACCTTTCCGGCAGAGGTGTACGCCGAATGGGCGAAACAGTATTCGCACGACACGGGCATTGCCCTCACCTACGTGCCCAGCGGCTCCTCGGCGGGCGTCAAGCAGATGATTGCTCGCGCCGTCGATTTCGGCGCGACGGATGTTCCGTTGAGCGCCGCCGATCTCGAGAAAAACCAGCTTTTCCAATTTCCCACGCTGGTAGGCGGCGTGGTGCCGGTCGTGAACCTGCCGGGGCTGACATCCGGATCATTGCGACTGAGCGCGGATGTGCTGGCCGGAATTTTTGCGGGCGGGATCTCACGCTGGAACGACAAGGCGATCAGCGCGTTGAATCCGGGTCTCTCGCTGCCCGACTTGCGAATCTCGCGCGTGGTCCGTGCCGACGGATCAGGCAC
>NZ_JBFUCI010000232.1:0-9972 GCF_056405335.1 Variovorax sp. P1_H12_2 | reverse complement strand
GGCCGAACCCGCGCCGCCGGCCGCTGCTGCACCGGCGCCTGCCGAGGCCCCGCCGCCAGCCAGCGGGCCGAGCCCGAGCAACCCCGCCGGCATCAAGTTCTAGGCCGCAGGCCCGGTCAGGCCGCGTCGGGCCGCCCCGGTGGGCAGCGACCCCACGCAGCGAGCGTGGGAGCTTTCAGTCGAAGCGCAGCGTCCGCACGCCCGATGCGGTGCCCAGCAGGCACACATTGGCGCGCTGGCGCGCGAACACGCCCACGGTGACAACGCCCGCCCACTGGTTCACTTCGCTCTCGAAATCGAGCGGATCCGTGATTCGCAGGCCGGTCACGTCGATGATGTGCTGGCCGTTGTCGGTGACCAGCGGCACGCCGTCCTTCTCGCGCACCTGCGCCAGGCCGCCGAGGCGTGCGAACTGCCGAATCACCCGCCGTGCCGCCATCGGGACCACCTCCACCGGCAAGGGAAACGCGCCGAGCGTGTTCACGAGCTTGGAGGCATCGGCGATGCAGACGAAACGCTTGGACTGCGCGGCGACGATCTTCTCGCGCGTGAGCGCCGCGCCGCCGCCCTTGATCATGTAACCGCGGCCGTCGATCTCGTCGGCGCCGTCGATATAGACCGCCAGTTCCTCGACCTCGTTGCTGTCAAAGACCGGGATGCCCAGCGCCCGCAGGCGCTCGGTCGAGGCCACCGAGCTCGACACGGCGCCGCGGATCTGGTCCTTGAGGCTTGCCAGCGCATCAATGAACTTGTTGACCGTCGAGCCGGTGCCCACCCCGACGATCTCGCCCTTGACCACGTAGTCCAGCGCGGCGCGGCCCACCTGGGCCTTGAGTTCGTCCTGGGTCGGGGCGGGAACAGGTGCGGTGGAGGTCATCGGGGAGAATCCTGGGCTGATTGAAGTCTGAAGCCGAGAATTATCCGATGCTCCTGCCGTTGCCCTCCTCTCTTTACGGGCTTGCCCGCCCCTTCCTGTTCGGCGTCGACCCCGAACGGGCCCATGAACTGACCCTCGACGCACTAGCAAGGACCCAGAACACGCCACTGGTCTGCGCCTATGCGGCGCCTCGCGTGGCCGACCGGGTCACGCTCGCCGGGCTCTCGTTCCCGAACCGCATCGGCCTCGCCGCGGGCCTCGACAAGAACGCCCGCTGCATTGACGCCTTCGCCGCCATGGGTTTCGGCTTCGTCGAGGTCGGAACGGTCACGCCCCAGCCGCAGCCGGGCAATCCGAGACCGCGCATCTTCCGCCTGCCGCAACGCGACGCGCTGATCAACCGGCTCGGCTTCAACAACGAAGGCCTGGCGGCCTTCATCGCCAACGTCCAGCGCGCGCGCTTCCGGCGCGACACCTCGAAGCCACCCATGCTGCTGGGCCTCAATATCGGCAAGAACGCGGCCACGCCGATCGAGCGCGCGGTGGACGACTACCTGATCTGCCTGGACGGCGTCTATTCGCACGCCGACTACGTCGTGGTCAACATCTCGAGCCCGAACACCGCCAACCTGCGCTCGCTGCAAAGCGATGAAGCGCTCGACGCGCTGCTGGGCGCCGTGGCGGACAAACGCGAGGCGCTGGCCGCGCGCCAGAACAAGCGGGTCCCGCTGTTCGTGAAGATCGCACCCGATCTCGACGAGGCCCAGGTCAAGGTGATCGCGGCGACGCTGCTGCGCCATGGCATGGACGGCGTCGTCGCGACCAACACCACCCTGGCGCGCGATGCCGTGGCGGGCCTGCCCCATGCGGAGGAATCGGGGGGGCTTTCGGGCGCGCCGGTGCGGGAGGCCAGCAACCGCGTGATCGGCCAGCTGCGCGCCGCACTCGGACCGAAGTTCCCGATCATCGGCGCCGGCGGGGTGCTCAGCGCGGCCGACGCCGTGGAGAAAATCGAGGCCGGGGCCAACCTGGTGCAGATCTACACCGGCCTCATCTATCGCGGACCGGCATTGGTGCGCCAGGCGGCCCAGGCGCTGCGCGAGCGCAAGGCCTGAGCCAGCGCGCTCACCGCATGCGCCAGAGCACGGGAGCCACCACCGACGCCCAGCGCACCAGCCGGCGCGGACCCAGCACGGCGATGACCGCGGCGGTCGCCACGCCGGTGGCGACCGGATGCTCGCGCGCAATGCGCAACGCCGCGGCGGTGGCGGTCTCGTTCGGGACCGGTGCCTCGCCGGCGCCGCTCGAAGCCGCCTGGAGTGTCGCGATCCGCTGACGCTGGCGCTCGATGCGGGCCAGCAGCTGATCGCGGTCCAGCGCCACGGATACGGGCGGAGCCTCTTCTTCGTCGTCATGAGGGCCGAAGCGGTCGTGGACCCATTCGAGATCGCGCTCGAAGATCTCACGCGCCGGCGCGAAGGCCGACGACTCGCGCAGCGTCCCCAGGAGCGCCAGCACGGCAGCCACCCAGAGCCCGACCCAGACCAGCGCCAAGACCCAGGCCGCCGTATTCCGATGCGGCGTGTCCCAGAAGTGAACCACGATCGCGACCGACAGCAGCGCGATGGCAACGGTGGTCAGCCCGATGACAGCGATCCCCAGACCCATGACCAGCCGCAGGCGCTTCTTCTCTTCTTCCCAGGCCAGTCTCAGGAGCTGTGCACGATCCTCGGCGGCCAGTGCACCTTCACCGGCGAGGATGCGCAGGCGCCGCAGACGGGATTTCAGGCCGAACAGGGACGCCAGGCTCATGGCGCAGCCTCGGCGCCCGCCTTCCGCGCGCCGCGCAGGCCGCGCTCAGCGGCGGCCAAGCAGCAGACCCACCAGCACGCCCACGGCCAATGCAGCGCCGGCGATCTGCCACGGCTCGTCATGCGCATAAGCGTTGGCCGAGGTGGCGGCTTCACGAGCCTTCTTGGCGGCGATCCGACTCTTCTCGGCGGCGATCTCGCGCGCAATCGCCAACTTGCTGTCGACGCGCTGGCGAAGCGCCTTGATGTGCGGCACGGCGTCCAGATCCTTGCTGGCGAGCACGTTGCGCACGTCGCTCGCGATGTCTTCAGCCACGGCGTTGGCCGCGGCTTCGAGGTTGGTGGATGCAGTCATCGAAAAAAGTCCTCCTCAGGCAGGCCGGCACCGCGCCGGCGACACCACGCCGACAAACGGCGTGCCGTTCCATGGTACATGCCCGCGCCGGCCTACGAAAGCAGCACGGACACGTGATGGGCGATCGCCAGGCTGCTGGTCAGCCCCGGCGACTCGATCCCGAACAGGTTGACCAGTCCCCGCACGCCGTGCACCTCGGGGCCCTGGATCAGGAAGTCGGCGGGAGCTTCGCCGGGTCCCGAAATCTTGGGGCGGATGCCTGCATAGCCAGGGACCAGCGCAGCGTCCGGCAGCGCCGGCCAGTACTTGCGCACCTCGGCGTAGAAGCCCTCGCCGCGCGCCGCGTCCACGACCAGATCATCGGGCGACGCCACCCACTGCACGTCCGGACCGAACTTGGCCTGGCCGCCCAGATCAAGCGTGAGGTGCACGCCCAGGCCCGCGGCCTCGGGCACCGGGTAGATCAGTCGTTGGAAGGGGGCACGGCCGGCCAGCGTGAAGTAGCTGCCTTTCGCAAAATAGGCCGTCGGCACCGAATCGGACGGCAGACCCTCGAACTGCCGCGCGAGCCGCGGCGCAACGAGGCCGGCTGCATTCACGACGGTGTTGCAGCGCAGGGCGGTGCCGTCGCGCGACTTCAGCACGATGTCGCTGCCCCGGCACTCGGCACCGACGACCTCGGATTTCAGCGCCACCAGGCCGCCGGCGTGCTCCAGATCCCCCTGCAGGCTCAGCATCAGCGAGTGGCTGTCCACGATGCCGGTGCTCGGCGAATGCAGGGCGGCCAGGCATTCGAGCTGTGGCTCCATGGCACGCGCCTGCTCGCGCGTGAGCAGCGCCAGGTCGTCCACGCCATTGGCGCGGGCCTTGGCGGCAATCGCCTCGAGCTGCCCGAGCTGGGCCTCGCTGGTGGCGACGATCAGTTTGCCGCAGCGCCGGTGCGGCAGGCCGCGCTCGCCGGCGTAGGCGTAGAGCCGCTCTTTGCCGTCGACGCACAGCTGCGCCTTCAGGGAGCCTTGGCGATAGTAGATGCCTGCGTGGATGACTTCGCTGTTGCGCGAACTGGTGCCGGTGCCGATCGCCCCTTCGGACTCCAGCACGATGACCTCACGGCCTTGCAACGCAAGGGCCCGGGCCACGGCCAGCCCCACCACACCGGCGCCGATGACGGCGCAATCGAATTCGTCCATCCCGCAAGCTTAAGCGGGATGGCGCCGAGCCCGGCGTGGCAACGAAGAGAATTGATGGTGGGCGGTGGAGGTTTCGAACCTCCGACCCCAGCAGTGTGAATGCTGTGCTCTACCCCTGAGCTAACCGCCCCCGGCGCACGAAGCTGATGCCGTGCGCCATCTGGATTCATTCGCGCTGTGTAGTGCGAAGCCTGCGATTATGCCACAGCTTTTTCGCTCATCTGCCGAAAGAGCGTGCGGCCGCTGCTGGACTTGTCCAGTTGCAACAGAACTTCCTCGTGTTCGGCCAGCTCGTGCTCGGTCGCGACCAGCACCGGCAGCTCGAAGGTGCTCAGGTCGACCGCGACCACGGCGCCGTGCACGGGCTCGTTCGACGCGACGTCGATCAGCAGCGCATCCTGGCCGCGCGTGAGGTTGATRTACACGTCGGCCAACAGCTGCGCGTCGAGTTTGGCGCCGTGGAAGGTGCGGTTCGAGCGATCGATGCCGAAGCGGTCGCACAGCGCATCGAGCGAGTTGCGCTTGCCCGGGTACACCGCCTTCGCCATCGCCAGCGTGTCGGTCACTTCCCCGACGAAACTGCGCAGCGGCGGCAGGCCAGCGAGCTCGAACTCCCGGTTGAGAAAGCCGACGTCGAAGGCCGCGTTGTGGATGATCAGCTCGGCATCGCGCAGGTACTCGACGATATCGCCGGCCAGCATCGCGAACTTCGGCTTGTCGCGCAGGAAGTCGGTGGTCAACCCGTGCACCTTGAGCGCGTCCTCGTGGCTCTCGCGCTCGGGGTTGAAATAGATATGCAGGTCGTTGCCCGTGAGCTTGCGGTTGAACAGCTCCACGCATCCGAGTTCGATGATGCGGTCGCCGTTGTCCGCCGACAGGCCTGTGGTTTCTGTGTCCAGGACGATCAGTCGGCTCATCAGTGGTTCTCTTTGGCGTGGTTGATCGAGTATTTCGGAATCTCGATCGTCAGGTCGTCCTGCGCGAGGATTGCCTGGCAGCTCAGGCGCGACTGCGGCTCCAGGCCCCAGGCGCGGTCCAGCAGGTCTTCCTCGCTCTCCTGCGCTTCATTGAGAGAATCGATGCCCTTGCGCACGACGACGTGGCAGGTGGTGCAGGCGCAGCTCATCTCGCACGCATGCTCGATGTTGATGTGGTTCTCGAGCAGGGCCTCGCAGATCGAGGTGCCGGCCGGCGCGGATATCTCGGCGCCTTGCGGGCAGTATTCGGGATGGGGAAGGATCTTGATCGTGGGCATGTTCTAGAGAGATTCGATCTGTCGGCCGGCGAGCGCGCGCGCGATGCCCGCATTCATGCGCTCGGCGGCAAAGGCTTCGGTGMCGTCGGCCAGCGCCTTGGTGGCAGCTTCGACCACCGCGGCATCCTCGGCGGCGCGCGCGTCGCGCAGCGCCGCCATCAGCGCCTCGATCACGGCGCGCTCCGCGTCCGACAGCAGCGCGCCGTCGGCATCGAGCGCGCTTTGCGTCGCCAGCAGCATGCGGTCGGCATCGACGCGGGCTTCGACCAGCGCGCGCGCCTGCATGTCCTGCTGCGCAGTCGCAAAGCTGTCCCGCAGCATGGTGGCGATCTGGTCGTCGGAAAGACCATAGGATGGCTTGACCGCGACGCTCGCCTCGACGCCGCTGCCCTGCTCCTTCGCCGTGACGCTGAGCAGGCCGTCGGCATCGACTGTGAAGGTCACGCGGATGCGCGCCGCGCCCGCGGCCATCGGCGGGATGCCGCGCAGCTCGAAGCGCGCCAGGCTGCGGCAGTCGGCGACCAGGTCGCGCTCGCCCTGCACCACGTGCAGCGCCAGCGCGGTCTGGCCGTCCTTGTAGGTCGTGAAGTCCTGCGCCATCGCGGTCGGGATGGTCTGGTTGCGCGGCACGATCCGCTCGACCAGGCCGCCCATCGTCTCGATGCCCAGCGACAGCGGAATCACGTCGAGCAGCAGCAGGTCGTCGGCGCCGCCGTTGCCGGCCAGCTGGTTGGCCTGGATCGCCGCGCCGAGGGCGACGACCTGGTCGGGATCGAGATTGGTCAGCGGCTCGCGGCCGAAGCACTCGGCCACCGCCCGGCGGATCTGGGGCATGCGCGTGGCGCCGCCGACCAGCACGATGCCTTTCAGCTCGCCCTGCGGCAGCCGCGCATCGCGCAACGCGCGGCGCACGGCCGCGATGGTGCGCGCGGTCAGGCTCGCCGTGGCGGCTTCGAACTGCTCGCGCCGTATGTCGACGCGGACTTCCTCGCCCGACAGGCTGGCGCTGAAGAGGGTCGCCTGGGCGTCGGTCAGAGCCTCCTTGGCGGCCCGGGCTGCCACCAGCAGGGCGGCCCGGTCGGCATCGCTGCGCGCCGCGAGCCCGCTTTGCGACAGCACGAAGTCGGCCAGCGCATGGTCGTAGTCGTCGCCGCCCAGCGCGGAGTCGCCGCCCGTCGCAATGACCTCGAAGACGCCTTGCGTGAGCCGCAGGATGGAAATGTCGAAGGTGCCGCCGCCGAGGTCGTAGACCGCGTAGACACCTTCGCTCGCATTGTCCAGACCGTAGGCGATCGCAGCCGCGGTCGGCTCGCTGATCAGCCTCAGCACATTCAGCCCCGCGAGCTGGGCCGCGTCCTTGGTGGCCTGCCGCTGGCCCTCGTCGAAGTACGCCGGCACCGTGATCACGACGCCGTGGAGTTCGTCGTCGAAGGTGTCCTCGGCCCGATAGCGCAAGGTCGCGAGGATCTCGGCGCTGACTTCGATCGGGGACTTCTCGCCGGCCGCTGTCCGCACCTTGACCATGCCGCCCTCGCCCGTGAGGCGATAGGCCATCGCGTCGCGGTTGGCGATGTCCGACAGGCCGCGGCCCATCAGCCGCTTGACCGAAGTGATGACATTGGAAGGATCGGCGGCCCGCGCCGCCACCGCTTCGAAGCCGATCTGCCGGCGATCGGCGTCGAGGTAGCGCACCGCCGAGGGCAGCAGCACGCGGCCTTCGGCGTCAGGCAGGCATTCGGCGACGCCGTTGCGTACCGCCGCCACGAGCGAATGCGTGGTGCCGAGGTCGATGCCGACGGCGATGCGGCGCTGATGCGGATCGGGCGCCTGGCCCGGTTCTGAAATCTGGAGCAATGCCATCAGGCCTCCTCGAGGTGATGGACGGAGGAATGATTCATGCCGCTATTGTCCCCACTGATCGGCCCGGGCCTCGATGTCCTCGGCAAAACGCTCTATGAACATGAGGGCTCTCACCTGCCGCACCGCTTCGGCGTAGTCGCCCTTTTCGTCGATCAGCCAGTCGAGCGAGGACAGCGCGCGCGCGCGGCCGGCCTCGACTTCGCTGCGCAGCTTGTCGAGCGCGGCGGCGTCGCCGGCCTCGTCGAGCTCCTCGCGCCACTCCATCTGGTTCATCAGGAACTCGGGCGGCATCGCGGTGTTGGTTTCGGCGTTCAGGCGCGCGCCGTGGAGCTCGCACAGGTAGGTCGCGCGCTTGATCGGATTCTTGAGCCGCTGGTAGGCCTCGTTGATGCGCACCGACCACTGCATCGCAATGCGCTGGGCCGCGGCGCCCTGGGCCGCGAAACGGTCGGGATGGGCTTCGCGCTGCAGTTCCTTCCAGCGCGCATCGAGCGCGGCCCGGTCCTGCGCGAAGCGCGCCGGCACGGCGAACAGCTCGAAATCAGTGTCGTTCAGGTTCATGGCGATAAAAAGCCGCCAGCACATGACATGGTGGCGGCTCGGGCACGAGGCCGGTCGGGATCAAATGCGGAAGCTTTCGCCGCAGCCGCAGCGGTCGCGTTCGTTCGGATTGTTGAACTTGAAGCCCTCGTTGAGGCCTTCGCGCACGAAGTCGAGCTGCGTGCCGTCGATGTAGGCCAGGCTCTTCGGGTCGACCAGCACCTTGATGCCATGGTCCTCGAACACCACGTCCTCGGGCGCGAACTCGTCCACGTACTCGAGCTTGTAGGCCAAGCCCGAGCAGCCGGTGGTCTTGACGCCCAGCCGCACGCCCACGCCCTTGCCTCGTTTGCCGAGGTAGCGGGAGACGTGGCGCGCAGCCGATTCGGTCAGGGTCACAGCCATGTCAGTGGACGGCTTCGGGGGCCTTGGCGGCTACGCCGTGTTTGGCCTTGTAGTCGCTGACGGCCGCCTTGATCGCATCTTCGGCCAGGATCGAGCAGTGGATCTTGACCGGCGGCAGCGCCAGTTCTTCGGCGATCTGCGCGTTCTTGAGCGCAGCCGCTTCGTCGAGCGTCTTGCCCTTGACCCATTCGGTCACGAGCGAGGACGAGGCGATCGCAGAGCCGCAACCGTAGGTCTTGAAACGCGCGTCTTCGATCACGCCGGTTTCGGGGTTGACCTTGATCTGCAGCTTCATGACGTCGCCGCAGGCCGGTGCGCCGACCATGCCGGTGCCTACCGAATCGTCGCCCTTCTCGAACGAGCCGACGTTGCGGGGATTTTCGTAGTGGTCGATGACCTTGGATGAGTAAGCCATGGGGTACCTCTTTGAATATTCAGTGAGCCGACCACTGGATCGTGCTGATGTCGATGCCGTCCTGGAACATCTCCCACAGCGGGCTCAGTTCACGGAGCTTGGCGACGTTGTGCTTGATGGTCGAGATCGCGTAGTCGATTTCCTCTTCGGTCGTGAAGCGGCCGATCGTCATGCGCAGGCTGCTGTGGGCCAGTTCGTCGCTGCGCCCGAGCGCGCKCAGCACATAGCTCGGCTCGAGGCTGGCCGAGGTGCAGGCCGAACCGCTGGACACCGCCAGGCCCTTGATGCCCATGATCAGCGACTCGCCTTCGACGTAGTTGAAGCTCATGTTCAGGTTGTGCGGCACGCGGTGTTCGAGATGGCCGTTGATGAAGACCTGATCGACATCCTTCAGGCCGTCGAGCAGGCGCTTCTGCAGCGCGCTCGCCTTGGCGATGTCTTCCTTCATCTCGAGCCTGGCAAGGCGGAAAGCCTCGCCCATGCCCACGATCTGGTGCGTCGGCAAGGTGCCCGAGCGCATGCCGCGCTCGTGGCCGCCGCCGTGCATCTGGGCCTCGAGCCGCACGCGCGGCTTGCGGCGCACGTACAGCGCACCAATGCCCTTGGGGCCGTAGGTCTTGTGCGAAGCCAGGCTCATGAGGTCGATCGGCAGCGTCTTGACGTCGATCTCGACCTTGCCGGTGGCCTGTGCCGCATCGACGTGGAAGATCACGCCCTTTTCGCGGCAGATGTTGCCGAGCGCCACCATGTCCTGGACGACGCCGATCTCGTTGTTCACGAACATCACGCTCGCGAGGATGGTGTCGGGGCGGATGGCCGCCTTGAAGGCCTCGAGGTCGAGCAGACCGTCTTCCTGGACATCCAGGTACGTCACCTCGAAACCCTGGCGTTCGAGTTCGCGCATGGTGTCGAGCACCGCCTTGTGCTCGGTCTTCACCGTGATCAGGTGCTTGCCCTTGCCCTTGTAGAAATGCGCGGCCCCCTTGATCGCGAGGTTGTTCGACTCGGTGGCGCCGGAGGTCCAGACGATCTCGCGGGGGTCGGCGCCGATCAGGTCGGCGACGTCGGCACGCGACTTCTCGACCGCTTCTTCGGCTTCCCAGCCCCAGGCGTGGCTGCGCGACGCCGGGTTGCCGAAATGCTCGCGCAACCAGGGAATCATCGCTTCGACGACGCGAGGATCCACCGGCGTGGTGGCGCCGTAGTCGAGATAGATCGGGAAATGAGGAGTGACGTCCATGGCTGGCTCAGGCTGGCGTGGGGT
>NZ_JBFUCI010000231.1:0-9992 GCF_056405335.1 Variovorax sp. P1_H12_2 | reverse complement strand
CTGCAGGCCGCCTCGCTGAGCGCCATGCCGCACGCCGGACGCGACTTCTGGAAGGCGCAGGTCTACATCGAGCAGTCTCTCAAGCCGCGCTTCCCGGACATGAACGTCGTCGACCTGCGCGACGCCTGGGCCGACATCCTGAAGCGCGCCAAGCTCGTGCAGCACCACAAGATCTCGCGCGAGGAGCTCAGCGTGCGCGAGCACATGAGCATCGTGCTGCGGCACCTGCAGGGGCGGCAGTTCGTTGAGTTCGAGAAGCTGTTCGACGTCACGCGCGGCACGCCGGTGCTGATCGTCACCTTCATCGCGATGCTCGAGCTGGCCAAGGAAACCCTGATCGACATCACGCAGGCCGAAGCCTTCGCACCTATCTACGTGCGGCTGGCGTACACGCCGGCCTGAGCCCCACGCGTCCCGCCGTCGCGCGGAGCAACCGGACGCCGATGAAGTTCCCGGCTCGGCAGCACGGCTGATCGACAACCTCGAAATCGACACCTGAACCCGATGAGCTACAGCGTCAAGGAAATCTTCTACACCCTGCAAGGCGAAGGCGGCCAGGCCGGCATGCCGGCCGTGTTCTGCCGCTTTGCCGGCTGCAACCTGTGGAGCGGCCGCGAGAGCGATCGCGCCGGCGCCGTCTGCCGCTTCTGCGACACCGATTTCGTCGGCACCGACGGCACGCTGGGCGGCAAGTTCGCGAGCGCCGAGTCGCTGGCCGACACCATCGCCGCGCAATGGCCGGCCGATGACACCGCGCATCGGCTGGTCGTGCTGACCGGCGGCGAGCCGCTGCTGCAGGTCGATGCCGCACTGATCGCCGCACTGCATGCGCGCAGCTTCCGCATCGCGGTGGAAAGCAACGGCACCGTGGCGGCACCCGAGGGCATCGACTGGCTTTGCATCAGCCCGAAGGCGGGCGCGCCCTGGCTGCAGCGCTCGGGCCAGGAGCTCAAGGTGGTATGGCCGCAGCCCGGCCTGGACCTCGACGCGCTGCAGGCCGGCGGCCACTTCGCACACCGCTTCCTGCAGCCGATGGACGGCCCGGCGCAGGCCGACCACATCGCGCTGTGTATCGACACCTGCATGCGCCGCCCCGGCTGGCGCCTGAGCCTGCAGACTCACAAGCTGACCGGCATCCGCTGATCTCTGAACATGACGACCCTCGCGATGAACCCTCGACGATTCACCGTCAGCCAGCGCTTCTTCTTCGACGCCGCCCACACGCTCGAGCGCGCCATCGAGACCGAAGCCAGCCGCCGCATCCACGGCCACACCTACCGCGCGGAAGTCGCGGTCAGCGGCCCGCGCGATGCCCGGACCGGCATGGTCGTCGACCTCGGCCTACTGCGCCGGCGACTGGACGCACTGCGCGAACGGCTCGACCACCACCTGCTCGACGAAGTGCCCGGACTGGGAGCGCCGACGCTGGAAAACCTCTGCGTGTTCATCGCCGACGCCCTCGCCGACATGCAGCCGGCGCCCTCGCGCGTGCGGGTCTGGCGCGAGGCACTGGGCGACGAATGCGTGCTGGAGCTGGCGCCGCGCGCTTGAGCGCCAAGGCCGGCTCGACGAAGCCGGCGGTTCAGGCCGACTCGACGCCCGGCTCCCGCCCCATCAAATCCGAAACGGCCTGCGCAGCCTGTACGCGGCCGTCCAGCACGGCCACCACGCTGTCGGAAATCGGCATCTCGACGCCCATATGGCGCGCACGCTGCACCACCGCCCTCGCGCAGTAGACGCCCTCTGCCACGTGCCCGAGCGAATCCACCGCCTGCGACAGCGACCGGCCTTGCGCCAGCAGCAATCCGACCTTGCGGTTGCGCGACAGGTCGCCGGTGGCCGTGAGCACCAGGTCGCCGAGGCCGGACAGCCCCATGAAGGTGTCGGCCCGGGCGCCGAGAGCGACGCCGAAGCGGGTCATTTCGGCCAGGCCGCGCGTGATCAGTGCGGCCCGAGCATTGAGCCCGAGGTCGAGGCCGTCGGCCAGTCCGGTGGCGATCGCGAGCACGTTCTTGACCGCACCTCCGACCTCGACGCCGACGATGTCGTCATTGGCATAGACCCGCAGCGCCGGGCCGTGGAAGGCCTCGACCAGCGCCTCGCGCACGCGGGCATGCGGACTGGCGGCCACCAGCGCGGTGGGCCGGGCCTGCGCCACCTCCTGCGCGAAGCTCGGGCCGCTGAGCACGCCGGCCAGCAGCCCGGGCGCCACCCGGGCCTGGATCTCGTGGGCCAGCAGGCCGAGCTCGCCGGAGCCGGCCTCGGCCGGCTCGACGCCCTTCGAGAGCCAGGCCACCGGGCAGGTCGCATCGCGCAGCTGGCCGAGCTGGCCGCGCAGCGCCGCCATCGGCGTCGCCACGATCGCCAGGTCGGCGCCTGCCAATGCCGACAGCGCCGCGCCGGCCTGGAGGGTCAGCGAGGGAGGGAAGGCAAAGCCAGGCAGGTAGCGCGCGTTCTCGCGCGCCTGCGACATCGCGCGGACCTGCTCGGCGTCGCGCGCCCAGAGCGTGACCGCGTGCCGGCCGGAGGCATTGATCGCCAGCGCCGTGCCCCAGGCGCCGGCGCCGAGCACGCAGATCTTCATCGGCGGCAGGCGCTGGGCGGCGATTACTGCGTGACGATCGGCGAAGCCTGGCCGGCGGCCTGGGCCTGCTGCTGCTCGAACATCGCCTGGAAGTTGATCTCGGCCAGGTGCACCGGCGGGAAGCCGCCGCGCTGGATCACGTCGGCCACGTTGCCGCGCAGGTAGGGGTAGACGATCTGCGGGCAGGCGATGCCGAGGATCGGGCCCATCTGGTCTTCGGGCAGGTTGCGGATCTCGAAGATGCCGGCCTGCTTGGCCTCGACCAGGAACACGGTCTTGTCGTTGATCTTGGTCTGCACGGTGGCCGACACGGTGATCTCGAAGATGCCGTCGGTCACGGGCTGGGCGTCGACGCCGAGCTGGATGTCCACGGTGGGCTGTTCCTGCTCGAGCAGGATGGCCGGCGAATTGGGTTGCTCCAGCGACAGGTCTTTCAGGTAGACGCGCTGGATCTGGAAAACGGGATCTTGTGCTTGCTGGTCGGCCATGGCTCTAACTTTCGAGAATCAAAACGATGCCCGCCCGGGGTCTCCCGGAGCGGGCTGCTGGAAGTAACCGGTGATTATCGCCCGCCGGACGGGGGCTCAGGCGCCCTGCAGCAACGGCATCAGGCCGCCGCGCCCATCGAGCGCGACCAGGTCGTCGCAGCCGCCGACATGGGTCTCGCCGATGAAGATCTGCGGCACGGTGCGCCGGCGCGTGAGGTCCATCATCGTGGCTCGTGCCTGGGGATCGCTGTCGATGCGGATCTCCTCGATCTGCTCGACACCCTTGGACTTGAGGATTTGCTTCGCGCGAATGCAGTAGGGGCAGACGGCGGTGGTGTACATCTTGACGGCTTGCATCGGGACTATTTCGTGGAGTTTCAGGCCTTTTCAAGCGGCAGATTAGCGTCTTTCCACGACTTGAGTCCGCCCGCAACCGCTTGGGCTTGCTCATACCCGAGCTTCTTGGCCGTGGCCACGGCACGCTGAGCGCGCGACCCGCTCGCACAGACCAGCAACAATGGCAACGACTTGTTCTTGACCGCGGTCGGCAGTTTCTGCTCGAGCTGGTTGAGCGGCACGTTCTTGGCACCCGTGACATGGCCGGTCGCGAATTCTTCCGGCTCGCGCACATCGACCACCACCGCGCGCTCGCGGTTGATCAACTGCACCGCGCCCTGGGCCGTGAGCGAGCCGGTGTTCGCGCCGCGCACCATCGGCCAGGCCAGCATGCCGCCCGAGCTGAGCGCAATCAGGATCAGCATCCAGTTGTCGACAATGAATTTCACGGTGTTCCTTGAGTGGCAAACCCCGGATTTTAGAATGTCGGCTTTCCGCACGCGTTCCCAAAGGCCTCTCCCATGCACAAACTGGTACTGATCCGCCACGGCGAATCGACCTGGAATCTCGAAAACCGCTTCACCGGCTGGACCGATGTCGACCTGACGCCGACCGGCGTCGAGCAAGCCAAGCTGGCCGGCCGGCTGCTGAAGGCCGAAGGCTACGACTTCGACGTCGCCTACACCAGCGTGCTCAAGCGCGCCACCCGCACGCTCTGGCACACGCTCGACGAACTCGACCGCACCTGGCTGCCGGTGGTCCACTCCTGGCGCCTCAACGAACGCCACTATGGGGGCCTGCAGGGCCTGAACAAGGCCGAAACCGCCAGGAAATACGGCGACGAGCAGGTACTGGTCTGGCGCCGCAGCTACGGCACGCCGCCGCCGCCGCTGGAGCCGAACGACCCGCGCAGCGAGCGCGGCGACGTCCGCTACGCCAAGCTGGCGCCCGAGCAGGTGCCTTTGACCGAATGCCTGAAGGACACCGTGGCCCGCGTGCTGCCGTTCTGGAACGAATCGATGGCACCCGCGATCCGCGCCGGCCGCCGGCTGGTAGTGGCGGCGCACGGCAATTCGATCCGCGCGCTGGTGAAGTACCTCGACGGCATTTCCGACGACGCCATCGTGAGCCTGAACATTCCCAATGGAATCCCGCTGGTCTACGAACTCGACGACGAGCTCAAGCCGCTGCGCCACTACTATCTCGGTGACGCCGACGCGGCCGAGAAGGCCCTAGCCGCAGTCGCCGCGCAAGGCAAGGCGTAACAAAAATTCTTAATTTGTTCAAAGGGTCGCGGAACCCCGGCAGACAACTTGCTTCCAAGCTGTGTATATTGGTTTGACAGGCGACAAGGACACTATTACATGGGCCAGAAAATGAAGATCACCGGCTGGGTCGCCGCAGGCGCCTTCGCCGGCGTACTGACCACCGTCTCGTTGCAGACCGTCGCACGAGGCTCCTTGGCCCCCCTGCCCCTCGAGGAACTGCAGCAGCTGGCTGCGGTTTTCGGCATGGTCAAGAGCGATTACGTCGAGCCGGTCGACGAAAAGAAGCTGATTTCCGATGCGATCTCGGGCATGGTTGCCGGGCTCGATCCGCACTCGCAGTACTTCGACAAGAAGTCCTTCAAGGAATTCCGCGAAGGCACCACCGGCCGCTTCGTCGGCGTCGGCATCGAGATCTCCCAGGAAGACGGGCTGATCAAGGTGGTGTCGCCGATCGAGGGTTCGCCGGCGTTTCGCGCCGGCCTCAAGCCGAACGACCTGATCACCAAGATCGACGACACGGCCGTGCGCGGCCTGTCGCTCAACGAGGCCGTCAAGCGCATGCGCGGCGAGGCCAACACCAAGGTGCTGTTGACGATCTTCCGCAAGGACGAGAACCGCACCTTCCCGGTCACGATCACGCGCGAGGAAATCCGCACGCAGTCGGTCCGCGGCAAGGTCATGGAGCCCGGCTACGCCTGGATCCGCCTGTCGCAGTTCCAGGAGCGCACCGTCGACGACTTCGTCAAGAAGGTCGAAGAGATCTACAAGCAGGACCCCAACCTCAAGGGCCTGGTGCTCGACCTGCGCAACGATCCGGGCGGCCTGCTCGACGCCGCGGTGGCGATCTCGGCGGCCTTCCTGCCCGAGAACGTCACGGTGGTGTCGACCGACGGCCAGCTGGCCGAGAGCAAGTCGATCTACAAGGCCGCGCCCGAGTTCTACCAGCGCCGTGCCGGCAGCGATCCGCTGCGCAACCTCCCGGCGGGGCTCAAGACCGTGCCGCTGGTGGTGCTCGTCAACGAAGGCTCGGCCTCGGCCAGCGAAATCGTCGCCGGCGCCCTGCAGGATCACAAGCGCGCCACCATCATGGGCAGCCAGACCTTCGGCAAGGGCTCGGTGCAGACCGTGCGCCCGCTCGGCCCCGACACCGGCCTCAAGATCACGACCGCGCGCTACTACACGCCCAGCGGCACGTCGATCCAGGCCAAGGGCATCGTGCCCAACGTGCTGGTCGACGAAAGCGCCGAGGGCAGCCCCTTCGCCGCGCTGCGCATGCGCGAGGCCGACCTCGAGAAGCACCTGGCCAGCGGCCAGGGCCCCGAAAGCAAGGACCCCGAGCGCGAGAAGGCCCGCGACGAAGCCCGCAAGCGCCTCGAGGAAGAAGCCAAGAAGCCGCCGCAGGACCGCAAGGTGCCCGAATTCGGCGCGACCGACGACTTCGCTCTGGCGCAGGCCGTCAAGAGCCTGAAGGGCCAGCCGGTGCTCGTGAGCAAGACGCAGGTCATCATCGACAACAAGGAAGAGAAAAAGGACAACTGATCCCCGGGCGGCTCCCGCGGGAGCCACGCCCCGGCGACAGGCGCGGCGCATGGAAGACCAGGACCTGCTGCGCTACTCGCGCCACATCCTGCTGGAGGAATTCGGCATCGACGGACAGGCGCGCGTGAGTGCCGCGCACGCGCTCGTGATCGGCGCCGGCGGGCTCGGCTCGCCCGCCCTGCTCTACCTGGCCGCGGCCGGCGTCGGCCGCATCACGCTGGTCGATGACGACGACCTCGACCTCACYAATCTCCAACGCCAGATCGCCCACACCACGGCGCGCGTCGGCATGCCCAAGGTCGAGTCCGCGGCCGCCGCGATGCAGGCGATCAACCCGGACATCACCATCGAGACTCACCGCCTGCGGGCCGACGACGAATTGCTCGACAGGCTGGTGTCGACCGCCGACGTGGTGCTCGACTGCAGCGACAACTTCGCGACGCGCCATTCGGTGAACCGCGCCTGCGTCGCCCATGCCAGGCCCCTGGTGGCGGGTGCGGCGATCCGCTTCGACGGCCAGCTGAGCGTCTACGACACACGCGATGCGGCCTCGCCCTGCTACGCCTGCCTCTTTCCGCCGGAGGCCGAATTCGAGGAAACGCGCTGCGCCGTGCTCGGCGTCTTCGCACCGGTGGTCGGCACCATCGGCACCCTGCAGGCCAGTGAAGCCCTGAAGCTGCTCGCCGGGATCGAGCCCTCGCTGGCCGGCCGCCTGCTGATGTTCGATGGCCGCCGCAGCGCGTTTGACACGCTCGGTGTCGCGCGCGATCCGGCCTGCGGCGTGTGCGGGCACCGCCCGCCCTAGCCTCCGCCGGACGGACGCTGCCTGGCTCTGGCCGCGCCGGCCGCTGCAGCGCGCGAGGACGGCTTCTTCGCCTCGGCCAGCACCTGCGTGCAGTCCGCGTCCTTTCCCGGCCCCGTTTCCACGGTCGCGGCCAACGCCAGCAGGGGATTGATCGCGGCCAGTGCGATCGCCGCGGCACCGCGCGCCGCCAGCGGACCGACCTGGACACCCGCCTTCGGCGCCGCGAAGCTGCCATGCATCCGCAGCGGCGAGCGCGCGGCCAGGATGCTCTTGTCCTTGGGCTGCGGCTTCACCACGAGATCGATGCTTTCGCTGGCCAGGTTGATGTAGCCGCTGCCGTGGAACACCGTGTCGGACGTGTCGAGGACCAGGCTGCGACCGTTCATCACGCCCTTGTCGACATCGAAGGCCATGGCGCCACAGCGGAGTTCGACGGCGCGATCGCCCTCGAGCATGAACTTGATGATCTCGCCGCCGTCGAGCCCGAGGAATTCCAGCAGCAGGTTGCTGAACTGGCCGCGCCCCGTGATGGCCGCGACATCGCCCGAGGCGCCGGCCAGCCAATGCGCCATCGAGTTGCCGCGGCCGGACAAATTGATCCGCCCATCGAGCCTGCCGAAGCTCGTCTTCAGGGTCTCGATCTTGGGGATCAGCCGGTTGAGCTGCATCGCGCGGATGTCCAGTGACGCCCTGATGTCGGCCGGGTTCTGGGTCGCGTCGATGCGGATCGACCCGGCGATCCTGCCGCTGGCCACGCCGAGGTCGAGCGGGTCGAGCGTCAGCACGCCGTCCTTGAGTGCCACCTGCACGCTGCCCTTGTCCATCGGCAGCTCGCGCACGTTCTGGATCCGATCCGCGGTGTACGAGACGTCGGCATTCATGGCTTGAAGGCGCTCGAAGTCCAGCGTCGCGTCCGGCAGCACCTTGCGTCCGGGGTCGACCGGCTTGCCCTTGCCGGCGTGCAGGATCGCGGGCGGCGGTGCCACGCCTTCGACCGCGTTGGCCGACCGCGCGGTGGGCGGCAGACCGATGAACGGGCCGAGGTCGTCCATGTCCAGCACGCGCGAGCGCAGGGTGCCGCTCAGGTGAGGACGTTTCTGTGACTTGTCGAACTGCATGTCCCCGTGGATGTCCGAGAGACCCAGTCGGCCCTTCAGGCCGCGCACCTCCCAAAGAGAGGCCTTCTTGCGCAAGTTGCCGCTCAACACGTAGGGCGGGGTCTGGGGCAGTGCGATGCCCAGGACCGGGTAGAGGCGGCCCAGGTTCTGGCCTCTCATCTCGACCTCGGCGTCGAGACCGTCGAGGTCGGCCAGCGCGACCACCGTGCCACGCGCCTGGAGCCGGGTCTGGCCGGTCTTCAGATCGATCTCGATCGGAAATGGCGGCCGCCCCACGGCATCGAGCTGCAAGACGTTGCCGGTGCGACCCGAGGCGGTGAGCGGCTCGCTCCGGTAGCGACCCTCGAGCTCATAGCTCAACGGCATCTCGCCGCGGCGGCTGTCGAAGCTGAACGCGGCATGCAGATCCAGGTCGAGCGAGGTCGCGCGGAAATCGATCGTGCCGCCATCGACCTCGATCCGTCCGATGCTCGGCACCGTGCCGGCGTCCGAACCGTCCTTGCCCAGGGCCCAGGTGCGGCGGCCGTCCTCCTCCACCTGCAGTCCGAGCGATGGCGAGCTCAACGCCAGCCGCGGCAGCACGATACGGCCTGCCAGGAGCTGCCAGAAGCGGATGTCGAATTCAGCCCGCTCGGCACGGACCAGGTAGGGGTCGCGCGCCCAGCGGGGATTGGCGAACTCGATGCCGTCGAGCCTGACCGTGGCAACCCGCCAGCCCAGGTCGACGTCGAGCCGCCGAACGATCTCGAACTTGCGCCCGGTGCGCTCGCTGACATAGCGATTGAGAGGCTCGCGCAACTGGTCCCACGGGAAAAAGCTGAGCGCCAGCCACAGCGCCGCGAGCAAGCTCAGCACGACGGCGCCGAGCTTGATCCCCATCCGGCGGCGCGACGAGATTGCGGCGGTCGCAGTCTGCACCCGCGCCCTTCACTCGATCGGAGCGGCTGCGCGCGCCGACACCCCGTTCCCGGCCGGCTTGGCGAGCAGGCAGACGACGGACACGCCGGCGGCAGCCGCGGTCGTGGCAGCCTCGGCCAGCCGCAGTTCAGCCACAGCCGGCTCGCCGCCCGCGATCACGAATCCGGCGACGAGGGCAAGGATCGATGCGGCGACATAGCTCCAGACGATGTTCATGCTGCACCTTGCGGATGGACGGACAAATCACCGAAAAAAGAACTGCGCGGGCGAGTGCCCCGCAGCCGTGCCACAGCTTAGAACAACCGTCCGCCCGACGGAGTCGGCCACCGGCCGATATCGCTGTGGGGCGCGGCCTACGGGGGTCTCGTACTCGGTCGTAAGAACCAGCCTACAGCGTCCGATCGCGCAAGCCTTCATGATGCAGGCAGATCTTCACTAGCATCGCGAAGGCCTGCTTCCCTAGGGGTAAGCCTGGCTCCGAAGGGCGCACCAGGGGCAGCGGTTCTCATGGACCCAAGATTGAAAACCTACATCGTCGAAGACAACGTCACGATCCGAGAGAATCTCGTCGGTACCTTGGAGGAGCTCACGTGCATCGCGGCCATCGGTTATGCCGAGACCGAGGCGGAGGCCAGCCAATGGCTCGTCGATCATGCCGACGAGTGGGAACTGGCCATCGTCGATCTGTTCCTGAAGCAGGGAAGCGGACTTGGCGTGCTGCAGACCTGTCTGGCGCGCCGGCCGAATCAGAAGGTTGTGGTGCTCAGCAACTACGCCACCCCCGACATCCGCAAACGCTGCGCCCAGTTCGGCGTCGATGCGGTGTTCGACAAGTCGAACGAGATCGACGGCCTGATCGACTTCTGCATCGCGCAGGCCGCCGCCCGCACTGCATGAGTTGCTCGCCCCCAGGTTGCCCGACACGAAGTGCGGGCA